>NZ_DAWBAJ010000022.1:0-32704 GCF_052306735.1 Dysosmobacter sp.
GCCGTCTGAACCGGAGAGGCCACAGGCCGGGGAAGGCGTCGTTGATGTGGCGTCCGTGCGGCGGGTAAGAGTTGCCCCGCCCACGCATGATGACTCTCACCCGACCATCCGGCGTGACGGCTTGCCGGATGGAAGGGGAACAGGGAGAAAGACTCCCGCAATAACCGTCTGCGCCCGGAGAAAGTCCCGTTAAAGTGCTTTCGGACGGGGGTTCAACTCCCCCCACCTCCACCAAAAAGAAAGACACGACATATGTCGTGTCTTTCTTTTTGGGTTCCGCCGCCCGGAGGGCGGCTCCACCCTTCGGTAATTAAATTGCTCGGGCGGAATCAATCCGCCCTGCGCCAAGGTTTGGGCCTTCAGTCCAAAACGCTTGTGGGGTACGCCGCATCGGTAAGGCGGCAAAGCCACCACCGGCTGCGCAGGCGCTGGACCGCGATTTGGCCTTAGGGGCGGACTTGAGCGTGCCATCAAAAGAGTTCGCCTGCACCAGATGGACATTATACGAACACGTGCTTTTTCAAAGGCGGCTTTGCTGCAAAAATGTGGCTGTGGTGTCAAAATAAAAGCCCGAGGGTCAAGGTATGCCAGCGCCTTGACTCTTGGGCTAATTTTTGTAATTGAATTTTTTTTCAGACGTGTTTCAATATGGAATGAGGTGATATATGTATGGCGAGAATAACTGGAATATCAACACCTGTGGGGGGTGCAAGCTGGGAATATACGGATGATGATTCCAGTTCTGCTATTATGTACATTGCTGTTCTTTTAGAGTCAAAACGTTTATTAACCATGCCGTGGTCCAGGGTAAATTGTAGCTTACCATTTGAATTGGATGTTGAGTATTGTACTCGATCTGCGTCGGAACTGAAAGCCGTGATTCCTTTTATACTAAGTTCTCATAAAGTTTCGCCTTCTGTGTTATTAGCAATTCATGAGGTTATACATGCGCTTAATGATTTCTTAAATGATGTTGCACCGGTGCGCGACCCTCCCGTGATGATCGACAAATCAAATCAGCAGCAGAGATTTCAAAGCATAGTAAAACAACTGAAAGAAAAAATTGCCCATACAATGGAGCCGCTTTTAAAAGACGTGGTTCCGCAAGAGTCATCCTTTGATATATGGCGTATACTTAATAAGAGTGTTAAGGTTTGATGAAGCGGAGAGAGCAAAGATCCGGGTATTATAGGGGGCAAATGCGCAATTATTTCGGAACGGCAGGATTTGCTTAGAAAAGGGAGATGCATGATTGCACCTCCCTTTTTGATTGGGGGCATCTTCTCCAGAGCAGTTTGGCTGCGGTTCCCTGACAAAAAACGGCCGCGCTGCCAAGCGCGGCCGTTTCCTCTCTCTTGGAAAACATGCTCAAAGTTGCATGCTGCCGTCAGGCAGAACCTGAAGGGTGCGGCTAAAGTAGACTTCCATGGCCCGCATAAGAGCCCCCGTGTCGGCCACGCTGGCCACCTCCCAGGAAGCGTGCATGGCCAGCTGGGGAAGGCCGATATCCACGGAAGGGACGGACAGGTGTGCACTGGAGATATTGCCCAGCGTGGATCCGCCCGGCAGATCCGCCCGGTTGCTGTAAAGCTGTACCGGCACCTCCGCCATGCGGCATACCCGCCGGAAGACGGCGGCGGAGAGGGCGTCGGTGGTGTAGCGCTGATTGGCGTTGTACTTGAGGACAATGCCGCCGCCCAGCACCGGGAACTCGTTCTTGTCGGCGTACTCCCCGTGGGCGGGATGGACGGCGTGGGCGTTGTCGGCAGAGACCAGGAAACTGGAGGCGATAGCCGCCCGGTAATCCTCCCCGGAGAGCCCCGCTCCCTCTCCAATGCGGGCCAGGATGTCCGTCAGGAAGGTAGAGTCCGCCCCCTGGCGGGTGCTGCTGCCCACTTCTTCATTGTTGAAGACGCACAGAACCGGCACGCTCTCGCTTTCCCCGGCTGCCAGGAATCCCCGGGTGCAGGCAAAGACGCACTGGAGATCGTCCAGCCGGGGAGCGGCGATGAGCTCCTCCTGAATCCCCAGCAGCGTTCCGGGCGTCCGGGGGTAGAGGAACAGTTCCGTGGTGAGGATGGCCTCCTCCGCCACACCCGCCTCCCGGGCGATGAGGGCGCGGAAGCTCCCGGCTTCCGTTCCCACTCCCAGCAGGGGCGGAAGATCCACGGCAGGATCCAGGGCGGTGCCCTTGTTGACTTCCCGGTTCATGTGGATGGCCACGCTGGGGATCACCAGAAGATCCCGGTCTACCTGTACCAGCCGGGTCTCAATGCGGCCCTCCGCCTCCACGGTGATGCGCCCTGCCACGGAGAGGGGACGGTCCATCCAGGACCGCCAGATGCCGCCGCCGTAGGGCTCCACACTCAGCCGCATGGCACCGCCGGGGGAGGGCAGCTCTGCGTTTTCCCGCAGCTTCAAGGTGGGGGAGTCGCTGTGCCCTGCGGCGATGAGGAATCCCCGGGGCCTTCCGGCAGGCAGCCGGAAGGCGATCAGGGAGGAGTCTCCCCGCACGGTAAAGTATTTCCCTCCGGGGGCAAGGGCCCAGGGCCGGGCCTCCGGCAAAAACGTGTAGCCCGCCTCCCGAAGCGTGCGGGACAGGGCATCCACGGCGTGGTAGCAGCTGGGGCTCTCCTGGAGAAAGTCCAGCAGCTGCCGGGCAAGGGTTTGATCCTGCATGGTGGTACCTCCTGTAATCGGGTGTTTTTCGCCCATCAGTATACCACATCCTCCGGCGGTGTAAAGCACGGGCCATTGAAAGAAGGGACGCCTGTGTGCTAAAATATCCAAAAAAGAACTGCGCGGACGGCGCAAGGAGGTATCTATGGACATTCGCTGCATTGCCTTGGACTTGGATCGCACGACTCTGGACGAGCACGGACGCCTGCCGGAGGAAAACCGCCGGGCCCTGGAGGCAGCCATGGCCCGGGGCGTCCATGTGGTCATCGCCAGCGGCCGGCCCCTGGGAAGCTTGCCGGCGGATGTGCTGGCTGTACCTGGGATCGAGTATGCTGTCACCTCCAACGGCGCGGCGGTGTGGCAGCTGACCACCGGGACGTGCATCTACCGCCTCACTATGACGCCCCGCTCCGTGGAGGTCATTCTGGATCTGACGAAAAATGAGCCTGTGGCCCTGGAGATCTTTATCCGGGGAGAGGCCTGGGCGGCGGCGGACTATGTCCGTGACCCGGTGCGCTACGGTGCCACGCCCCAGGCCATTGCCTATATTCAGGGTACCCGCCGCCCGGCGGAGGATATCCGTACCCTGATCCGGGAGAACCTGGGGGAGCTGGACAGCCTGGACCTGGTGACGGGGGACAGCGCGCTGGAACAGCGCCTTCGGACTACCCTGAGACGGGACGTACCGGATCTGTACATCACCTCCTCCGTTCCCGGCCTCATTGAACTCTCCCACCGGGACGGCGGCAAGCACTCCGGCGTCCGGTTCGTAGCGGAGCGGCTGGGAATCCCTGCCGGTGCGGTAGCGGCTTTCGGAGATGGGGACAATGACGTGGATCTTTTGACCTGGGCGGGCTGCGGCATTGCCGTGGCCAACGCCACCCCCGCCTGCCTGGCGGCGGCGGACGCCGTCACCCGGGACCACCGGGAAAACGGCGTGGCCTGGGGGATCCGGGAGATTTTGCACCTGTAATTTACAACAAGCCGGAGGGCGTCCCCCTCCGGCTTGTTCCTTGTCAGTAGGGGTATTCATACTCAAAGGAGGCGCTGTCGCACTCCAGGTCAAACAGGGGCCGTCCCCCCAGGGTACAGCGGTAGGCCGCCCGGCAGGAGAGCCCTTCCCGGACGGTGCGTTCCATAGCGCCGCACACCGGAGCTGCCAGGGGCACGGCCCGGTGCTGGATCAGCCGGGCTGTCAGCACCAGCTCCCGCTGGCGCACGGTGACGGCTCCGCATCCGACCTCCTCTGCCCGGGCTCCCAGATAGGTTCCCAGCCGGTACTGCTGCCCTTGGATCTGCACCACGCCGATCACGCCGGTGAAGCGCACGCTGCCCAGGGGGATTTCCGCAACACAGAGCATCAGCGCTCCGCCGGGAAAGAAACACTGCGTCCAGAGGTAGTGACGGGGGAAGGAGCGTCCCCGGTCCCCCTCCAGATAGCCCCGGCCCTGGTGAAAGTCGTAGGCGGTGCCATTGACGGAGATGCTGCCTTCCACGGTGTGCTCCATGCTGGAGAGGATGTGGCGGCACTCCAGAAAGGGGACAAACCGGAATGGCCCCATGATGTCTCCGCCGATGGGGGAGAGAGGGCCGAAGGTCAGTTCTCCCTCCGCCTCCAGCCCCTCATCCCGAAGCCGCAGACGGATGCCCCTGGGAGAGAACAGGCTCTCTCCCAGGGCCATGCGGGGCCCCGGCCCCCGGCCGTGGACCCGGGAGGGGGGATAGGGAACGCACCAGGCCCCCTGGGGTGTGATGAGCTGGACGGAGCCTGTGACCTGATTTCCTGCGGCGTGGACTGCCGGGATCAGGGCCAGGCTGTGTTGGTCGGACTGGCACTTGAAGTACCATCCCGAAAATTTGTTATACAAAAAAAGCGCTCCTCTCCGGAAAGATTTCCTGCTAAGAGGATGCCCTGCCGGGGCCTGACTGATACCGGGCAGCTTTGTGTTTGTCAGGCCCGCGGGAATGTGGTATGATGGCGTCAGGAAATGATCTGCGCCCCATGGAGGAGTGAGAGTATGAAGCGCTGTTTTATTTTTGCTGCCGGAACTTTTTTCGGCCTGCGGGAGCGGCCGGTGCCCGGAGATCTGGTGATCGCCGCCGACGCGGGGTACCGCGTCTGTCAGACGGCAGGCGTGGTGCCGGATGTGATCCTGGGGGATTTTGACTCCATGGAGGCTCCAAAGGCAGGGGACCGGATCGTTCGGCTTCCGGTGGAGAAGGACGATACGGACACCCTGGCGGCGGTGAAGCTGGGACTGGAGCGTGGCTGTACGGACTTTTACCTCTACGGCGGCACCGGCGGCAAGCGCCTGGATCACACCCTGGCCAATCTCCAGACGCTGCTGTACCTGCGCCGCCGGGGAGCCCGTGGGTACCTGTATGACGACGAATTTGTCTGGACCGCTCTGGAAAATGAGTCCCTCACCGTGGAAAAGACGGTGGAGTGGGGCCTTTTGTCGGTTTTCTGCCTGGGAGACCGGGCCGAGGGGGTTTACGAGTCCGGTGTCCAGTACCCGCTGACCGATGCCGTGCTGACGGCGGAATTCCCTCTGGGGGTCAGCAACCACATCCTGGAAGATACGGCCCGGATCCGGGTGAACCGGGGGGCTCTGGCGGTAGGCTGGCAGCTGCCGCCCCTGTAAAACGCTATCTTTTAATTAGAATAGCGAAATCCACAACCGCAGGTTGCGGCGGGTGCGGTTTTATTGTATAATAAGCAAAGGAAAGGTTGACCTTTCCGGCGCTTTGGAATTCAGACCGTGGGACCGGTACGGGCACGGCAGTTTTTGGAGGTAGTATGCCATGGCGACATTCACCGTAAACGGCCGCAGTGTGACGGTCGAACGAAATCAGAAGCTGCTGCGTTTCCTGCGGGACACCCTGCACCTGACCAGCGTGAAGGACGGCTGCAGCGAGGGTGCCTGCGGCACCTGTACGGTCCTCATCGACGGCAAGCCCACCCGGGCCTGCATCCCCCAGACCGACAAGCTGGAGGGAAAGACCGTGGTAACGGTGGAGGGCCTCAGCGACTTTGAAAAGGATGTTTATACCTATGCCTTCGGCCACGCAGGCGCTGTGCAGTGCGGCTTCTGCATCCCGGGCATGGTGATGTGTGCCAAGGGCCTGCTGGACCAGAACCCCAATCCCACCCGGGAGGAGGCGGCCTTTGCCATCCGCAACAACATCTGCCGCTGCACCGGGTATGTGAAGATCATCGACGCCATTTTGCTCTCGGCGGAGCTCTTCCGGGCCGGACAGGTCCCGGAGGCCCCCAAGGACTGGTCCCTGGGTCAGCGGGTACCGAGAGTGGACGTAAAGGAAAAGGTCACCGGCACCGGTATTTATCCCGATGATGTGTACCTGGACGGCATGATCTATGCCAGCGCCGTCCGCAGTGCCTATCCCCGTGCTCGGGTGCTGGCCATCCACGCAGAGGAAGCCCGGGCCCTGCCCGGCGTGGTGGGGGTCTACACCACGGAGGATATTCCGGGGCAGAACAAGGTGGGCCACCTGAAAAAGGACTGGGACACCATGATCGCCGTGGGGGACATCACCCATTACTTGGGTGACGCCATCTGCATCGTGGCGGCGGAAACCCCGGAGATCCTGGCCCAGGCCAAGGCCCTGGTGAAGGTGGACTATGAGGAGCTGCCCATGGTCCGCAGTCCCCGGGAGGCCATGCTGCCGGACGCACCTCTGGTACACCGGGAGGGGAACCTCCTGGCTCACAAGCACATCCAGCGGGGCAACCCGGCGGAGGCCATCGCCAAGTCCAAGCATGTTTTGACCCAGCATTTCTCCACGCCCTGGACGGAGCACGCCTTTTTGGAGCCGGAGTGTGCTGTGGCCTATCCCGACGGGGACGGCGTCATGGTCCTCTCCACGGACCAGGGTGCCTACGATACCCAGCATGAGATCATGGGGATGTTGGGGCTTCCGGCGGAACTGGTGAAGGTGCGCAACTGTCTGGTGGGCGGCGGCTTCGGCGGCAAGGAGGATGTGACCGTCCAGCACCACGCGGCGCTGGTGGCATACCTTGCCAAGCGCCCGGTCAAGGTGAAGCTCACCCGGGCGGAGAGCATTTTGATCCATCCCAAGCGCCACCCCATGGAGATGGAGTTCTCCATCGGCTGTGACGAAAACGGCATCATCCAGGGCGTGGCGGCGGAGGTCATCGCCGACACCGGCGCTTACGCCTCTTTGGGCGGCCCTGTGCTGGAGCGTGCCTGCACCCACGCCGCGGGACCCTATAACTACCAGAATTTCGAGATCGACGGCTGGGCTTATTACACCAACAATCCCCCCGCCGGTGCCTTCCGGGGTTTCGGCGTCACCCAGACCTGCTTCTGCATTGAAAGCCTCCTGAACCAGATGGCGGATATCGTGGGCATCACCCCCTGGGAGATCCGCTACCGCAACGCCATTCGTCCCGGGCAGGAGCTGCCCAACGGCCAGATCGTGGACAATTCCACCGGCCTGGTGGAGACGCTGGAGGCTGTGAAGTCCTATGTGGATGCCAACAAGTATGTGGGCCTGGCCTGCGCCATGAAGAACGCCGGCGTGGGCGTGGGCATCCCCGATACCGGGCGGGTCCGCCTGGCGGTAGAGGACGGCAAGGTCCATATCTTTGCCGGTGCCTCCTGCATCGGCCAGGGCCTGGGCACCGTCCTCACCCAGATGGTCTTTGACCAGACGGGCATTGACCCGGACCACATCGTCTACGAGCGGTCCAATACCTATTGTGCACCGGACTCCGGCACCACCTCCGGCTCCCGCCAGACCCTCTTTACCGGCGAAGCCTGCCGCCGGGCCTGCCAGGACCTGAAAGCCGCCATGGCGGAGGGGGGCCTGGATGCCCTGAATGGTCAGGAGTTCTACGCCGAGTACCTGGGCAAGACGGATCCCCTGGGCGCTCCGGTGCCCAATCCGGTGAGCCACATCGCCTACGGCTACGCCACCCAGGTGTGCATCCTGGACGAGGACGGCCGCATCAAGCAGATGGTAGCGGCCCATGACGTGGGCAAGGCGGTGAACCCCCTGTCCATCGAGGGGCAGATCGAGGGCGGCGTGGTCATGTCCATGGGCTTTGCCCTGACGGAGCGCTACCCCCTCCAGGACTGCAAGCCCACCGCCAAGTACGGTACCCTGGGTCTCTTCCGGGCCAACCAGATCCCGGAGATCACCCCCATCGTGGTGGAGAAAGAGGGACTGAACGTGGCCTGCGGTGCCATCGGCATCGGTGAGATCACCTCCATCCCCACGGCACCTGCCATCGCGGACGCCTATTACCGCTACGACGGCAAGTTCCGCACCAGCCTCCCGCTGGAGGGA
This sequence comes from Dysosmobacter sp., assembly GCF_052306735.1. Classification (NCBI taxonomy): domain Bacteria; kingdom Bacillati; phylum Bacillota; class Clostridia; order Eubacteriales; family Oscillospiraceae; genus Dysosmobacter; species Dysosmobacter sp. Next base: position 8,014 of record NZ_DAWBAJ010000022.1, read on the forward strand.
ACGCCCTACAGCCGCAAATAACATGATCCCTGGGGGAGCGGAGGTCCGCTCTCCCAGGGAAATCATTCCTTACTTATTCCGTGTGCATCAGGGCCCGCAGGGCCTCCGGCGTATCCACGTCGGTGAGCTCCGCCTCGGGTGCTTCCACTAAGAGGAGTTCTTCCTCGTGGCGGCGGATGACGGTGTTGCCGCCGTGATCCCCCTGCAGCTCCAAAAGCTCCGGGAAAAACCGGGCGGGGAAGATGCAGGGATTGCCCCGGACGCCGCCGTGACTCAGGGCCGCCAGCTTGTCCGGCTGGTGCCGCCAGCAGTCCACCAGATGGGCGATGCTCTCCCGGCGCAGCAGGGGCTGGTCGCTGACCTGAAAGAGGACGGCGTCGCAGTCCCGCAGGGCTGTGAGCCCCAGGGCAATGGTGCGGCTGATGCCCTCTTCCGGGGCGTCGTTGTGGATGGCGGCAAAGTGGAATTCCCCGGCAAGGCGCATGATCTCCGGGTACTGGGTCACCACCACCACCGTTTCAAATTTTTCGGAGGGTACCGCCTCCAGGGCCCGCAGGATCAGGCTCCGGCCGTCCAGGGGTGCGGAGAGCTTGTTTTCCCCAAACCGCCGGGCATTTCCGGCAGCCATGAGGACGCAGCCCAGCTTCGGCGTGTGTTCCATGTGCATCACCTCATATCGTTTAGTATATCCGCATCCCGCCGTTCCAGTCAACGGCCGGGAGCGGAAGTTTAGAAAGAAAGAAGGAGGCTTGCCTCATGAGCAAAAGCGTCGGCAAGAGTGTCATCCGGGTAGATGCCTATGAGAAGGCCACAGGCCGTGCCAAGTATACGGACGACCTTTGTGACCGCAGCGCCCTGGTGGCCAAGATCTGCCATTCCACCATCGCCCACGGCTATGTCAAGTCCATCGACACTTCCGCGGCGGAGGCCATTCCCGGCGTGGTGAAAGTCCTCACCTGCTTCGATGTGCCGGATATCCCCTTCCCCACGGCAGGCCATCCCTGGTCCACAGATCCCGCCCATCAGGATGTGGCGGACCGCCTGCTGATGAACCGCCATGTCCGCTACTATGGCGACGAGGTGGCGGCGGTCATTGCTGAGGATGAGGTGGCCGCCATGCAGGGCGTACGGGCCCTGAAAGTGGAGTACGAGGAGCTGCCCTTTGTGCTGGACGTGCAGGAGGCCATGGCCGACGGCGCTCCCCAGCTCCACGAGAAGTACCAAAACAACATCCTGGCCCATACCGACATCCGCCGGGGCGACTACGAGACCGCCCGCCAGGAGCCGGGCCTCATCAAGGTGGAGGGCTGGTACGACACCCCCACGGTGCAGCACTGCCACATTGAAAACCACGGCTGCTTCGCCTATATGGAGGCAGGCCGGGTGGTGGTGGTGACTTCCACCCAGATCCCCCACATCGTCCGCCGGGTGGTGGGCCAGGCGCTGGGGATCCCCTGGGGCAAGGTCCGCATCATCAAGCCCTACATCGGCGGCGGCTTCGGCAACAAGCAGGACGCGCTGTACGAGCCGCTGTGCGCCTGGCTTTCCACCCAGGTGGGCGGCCGTCTGGTGAAGCTGGAGTGCACCCGGGAGGAGACCTTTGTCTCCAACCGCGTCCGCCACGCCATCCGCACCCATATCATCTCCTATGTCCGCAAGGACGGCACATTGGTTGCCCGGAAGTTCGAGGCTTTCTCCAACCAGGGAGCCTACGCCTCCCACGGCCACGGCATCGTGGCCAAGGGCATGGGCGCCTTCCCCCAGCTCTACCCCTGCGACAATCTGGAGTGTGACTGCTGGACGGTATTCACCAACCGGCCCTCCGCGGGCGCCATGCGGGGCTACGGCATCCCTCAGGCCATGTTTGCCGGAGAGTGCCACATCGATGATATCTGCAAGGCAATCGGCATGGAGCCGGAGGCCTTCCGCCGTAAGAATCTGATGCCTGTGGGGTATACGGATCCCTTCTCCAAGAACGAGCTTTACAGCGACACCTTCAACCAGTGCCTGGACAAGGGCATGGAGCTGCTGGACTACCGCCGCAAGTACGAGCTCTACAAGAACCAGACCGGTCCCATCCGCCGTGGTGTGGGCATGGCGGTGTTCTGGTACAATACCGCCGTGTGGCCCATCTCTCTGGAGTCCTCCTCCTGCCGCATGGTGGTCAATCAGGACGGCTCCCTCCAGTTCCAGACCGGTGAGACGGAGATCGGCCAGGGCTGCGACACCGCCTATTCCCAGATGGTGGCGGATGCGGTGGGCGTGCCCCTCTCCGATGTCCACGTGGTCTCCTCCCAGGATACCGACGTGACGCCCTACGGCACCGGCGCCTACGCCTCCCGCCAGACCTACATCGGCGGCTTCTCCATCATCCAGACGGCCAAGGCCCTGCGGGAGCGGATCCTGGACATCGCCCACGAGCAGACCCGGATGCCGGTTTCCAACCTGGACCTGGTGGACGGCCAGATCATCCGCAAGAGCGACGGCCGGGTGCTCAAGTCCCTGGGGGATCTGGCCACCGAGAGCCTCTACTCCCTGGAGCACAGCCAGCACATCACCGCCGAGACCACGGCCCAGATCAAGTCCAACGCCTACTCCTTCGGCTGCTCCTTTGCCGAGGTGGAAGTGGATATCCCCATGTGCAAGGTAACGCTTTTGAACATCGTCAACGTCCACGACTGCGGCACCCTCATCAACCCCGCTCTGGCGGAGGCCCAGGTACACGGCGGCATGTCCATGGGTATCGGCTACGGCCTTTCCGAGGAGCTGAAGTTCGACGAAAAGACCGGCAAGCCCCTGAACAACAACCTCCTGGACTACAAGCTCTCCACCTTTATGGACCATCCCGCGCTGCAGGCGGCTTTTGTGGAGAATGCGGAGCCCACTTCGCCTTACGGCACCAAAGCCCTGGGCGAGCCCCCGGCCTGTTCTCCTGCCCCTGCCATCCGCAACGCCATTTTGAACGCCACCGGCGTCGCCTTTGACGCCTGCCCCATCACGCCTCACGTCCTCTACCGCAAGTTCAAAGAGGCGGGGCTCATCGAGGAATAAAGGAGGGAACCACCTATGTATGATATGAAAGCATTGTATCAGGCTGCCAGTGTGGCCGACGCCGTGGCCCTCCGCCTGGCCCATCCCGAGGCCCAGATCATCGCCGGCGGATCCGACGTGCTGGTGCAGATGCGGGAGGGCAAACGGGCTGGCAAGGAGCTGATCTCCATTTACGGACTGGAAGAGCTCCGGGGCGTGAAGATGGAGGAGGATGGCACCCTTCGCATCGGATCCCTCACCAGCTTCTCCCACATCACCCGGGATCCTCTGATTCAGCAGTACATCAATGTCCTGGGAGAAGCGGTGGACCAGGTGGGCGGCCCCCAGATCCGCAACATCGGCACCATCGGCGGCAATACCTGCAACGGTGTCACCTCCGCCGACTCTGCATCCACTCTCCACGCCTATGACGCCATTGTGGAGCTGACGGGCCCTGAGGGCATCCGCCGCCAGCCCATCCACGACTTCTACATCAAGGCCGGCAAGGTGGATATCCGGGACGGGGAGATCCAGACCGCCATTCTCATTCCAAAAGACAGCTATCTTGATACTTTTGGACACTATATTAAATATGCCATGCGCAATGCCATGGACATCGCCACCCTGGGCACGTCCGTCAACGTCCGACTCTCCGCCGATAAAAAGACGGTGGAGCGGGCCAGAGTGGCCTTTGGCGTAGCGGGCCCCGTGCCCCTGCGGGCAGCCACGGCAGAGGCGCTGGCAGCCGGCCAGATCGTCTCCATGGACCTGGCGGAGCGTTTTGCCCAGGCAGTGAAAGAAGACATCAATCCCCGGGACTCTTGGCGTGCTGCAAAGGATTTCCGGATGCACATCGCGGTGGAGAGCGCCAAACGGGCCTTTATCGAAGCGGTGAAACTGGCGGGAGGTGAGCTCTAATGGCACATGAGATGCAGTATCAGACGGTCCATTTCACCCTCAACGGCAAGGCCACGGAGCGGACGGTGGATGTCCGGGCCAGTCTGACGGATATGCTGCGCAACGACTACCGCATGACCAGCGTGAAAAAGGGTTGTGAGGTAGGCGAGTGCGGCGCCTGTACCGTCATCATCGATGGGGAGGCCTTCAACTCCTGCATTTACCTGGCCGTCTGGGCGGAGGGCAAGCACATCACCACCCTGGAGGGGCTCCTGGGCCCCAACGGCGAGCTCAGCGATATCCAGCAGGCTTTTGTGGAGGAGGCGGCCATCCAGTGCGGCTTCTGCACGCCGGGCTTCATCCTCACCGCCTGGGAGATCCTGGAGAGCGGGAAGGAGTACACCGATGCGGAGCTGCGCAAGCTCCTCTCCGGCCACCTTTGCCGCTGCACCGGGTATGAAAATATCCTGCGGGCTGTGAAAAAGACCATGTACCGCCGTCTGGGCAAGACCTGGGCGGAATAAGAAAGTCACCCTGCGGGCCTGCGCCAAACGGCGCGGGCCCGTGTTTTTTACCAGAAAATAGGTGCATAACAAACCCGATTTCCGATACCGGGAGGCGTGGTTTTATTTGACGCTGATGAAAAAACGAGGTATAATAAAAATACCAAAGGAGGGATTTCTATGAAGACCATCATTACCATCGGTCGGCAGTTTGGCAGCGGCGGCAAGGAAGTCGGCATCCGCGTGGCCAAGGAGCTGGGCATCCCGTTTTATGATAAAGAACTTCTCCAGGAAGCAGCGAAGAAGAGCGGCCTGTGCGAGAAGATTTTTGAAAATTTTGACGAGCGTCCCAAGAGCCTGCTGTACTCCATCGCCATGGACTCCTATATGTTTGCTCTGCCCGGCACCGGCGCCGGGGACTCTCTGGAGCAGCAGGTGTACCTGGCTACCTTTGATACCATCCGCCACATTGCCGATCAGGGCCCCTGCGTCATCATCGGCCGCTGTGCGGACTATGCCCTGGCGGATAACCCCAACCACCTGAGCATTTTCATTCACGCCCCCATGGACGTGCGCATCGCCCGGGTAGCCAAGCGGCAGAACGTCACGCCGGAAAAGGCCCGTCAAATCATCATCAAGACCGACAAGCGCCGTGCGTCTTACTATGAGTATTACTCCTCCCAGAAGTGGGGCGCCGTGGAGAGCTATGATTTCTGCATGGACTCCAGCTATCTGGGCCTGGGCGGCACGGTGGAGCTGATCCGTGCCATGGTGGAGCACAAGGAGCATCCTGTGCCCAGCCCCACCGAGGAAGATCCCACCCAGTCCGGCAAGTAACGCATGAAAAAGGAAGCGGATCGCATCGCGATCCGCTTCCTTTTTTTATTCCTTTTCCAGATCCCGGTAAAACCCGAAGGCCGCTTCAAAGCGGCTCTGGCTGTAGGATTGTACGTCTGCACAGTACGCGTCGTAGGCTCCCAGCAGCCGCTGGGCCTGCTCGGTCAGCACGGCGCCGCCCCCGTGCTGGCCGCCGATGGTGGAGGCGAGAAGCTTGCAGCCGAAGACACCCTCAGCGGTGCGGATGATCCGCCAGGCCTTAGAGTAGGCCATCCCCATGGAGGCCGCCGCCGCCCGCAGGGAGTGGTGCTCCTCCACCCGGTGGAGAAGCGTGGCGATACCCGGGCCGAAGCAGCGCTGATTGTCGTCGGTGTAGAGCCGTACCGTCAGCTTCAAATGCAGATCCTTGTCCATGCCTGCTCCTCCTTTACTGGGCCAGCGTCAGCTGGCCGTTTTTCACGGTGTAGACCGTCACCAGCGGCGCTTGGCCATCGCCCTGGGTCCAGTCGGCGATTTCCCGGCGCACCAGCACCAGATTTCCGCTGTCGTCCGGCGCGTAATAGTCGGTGTAATCCACACCGTTTTCGTAATGGTATTGGGATACGACCTCCTGTGCCTGGGCATCCACGGAGGCACCCTGGAGACACAGTGCGTAACGGTAAGAGTTGCTGCCGCTGTCCCAGAGCCAGTAGTAGTGGGGGACGGTGTTGCTGGCAGGGATCCAGCCGAAGAGATCCAGATCGCCGCTGCCGTCGAAGTTCAGATCCTCCACGGACATCGCCTCTTCCGCAGACCAGCACTGGGTGTAGCCGGTGTCGATGCCGTCCACGCCGTCCGCATCAATGGCTTCCTGGACGGAAATCGTCTGGAGCAGGGTGTCCCCCTCATATACCCGGACCTCCCGGACACCCCACTGATCCATGTCGGCCCTCTGCTTGCCTATGGCGCACAGTGTCAGCACCCGTCCGCCGTCCACACTGGCCTCCAGGGAGGAGAGAACGTGATCTTCCGTTTTGTCCGGTTCCGCGCTCTTTTCCGGCACCTGAACAGGGGTGTCGGACGGCGCAGTGTTTTCCGGGGCGGCTTCCTGTGTCGGCTGGGAAGCTGTCTGCGTCTTTCCGGAATCGTTCCCGCCGCATCCGGACAGCAGCAGGACTGTTGCCAGGGCCAGTGCTGTCAGGTTTCGTTTCACAGGCCGATCCCTCCTTTTTCACCATGGGAAAATGTTTGCAGGCCGATTATATCATGCCCATCCTGTCTTTGCAAATGCCGGGGGCTGTGGTAGAATAAACGGGAACCCATCACCCGGACAGGGGAACAAGGAGGAGACGATATGGAAAAGGTAAGACTGGGCCGTACAGAGCTGATGGTGACCAAGACGTCTTTCGGCGCCCTGCCCATCCAGCGGATCTCCAAGGAGGCGGCTGTGAAGCTGGTGCGCCGGGCCTATGAGGCGGGCATCAACTATTTCGATACCGCCAATATGTATACAGACAGTGAAGAGAAGCTGGGAGCAGCCCTCCACGATGTGCGGGAGCATGTAGTGATCTCCACCAAAAGCGGCGGCGGAGATAAAAAGACCGTCCAGGCCCACATCGAGCAGAGTTTGCGGAGCCTGCAAACGGATTACATCGATCTCTTCCAGTTCCATAACCCGGCGGTGCTGCCGGATCCCGAGGATCCGGACGGCCCCTTTGCCGCGGCGTTGGAGGCTAAGCAAAAGGGCTACATCCGTCATATCGGCATCACCAATCACCGCCTGAAGGTAGCCCAGGCTGCCATTGATTCCGGCTATTTCGAGACCCTGCAATTCCCCTTCTGCTACCTGGCCTCGCAGCAGGATCTGGAGCTGGTGCGCCGTTGCCAGGAGGCGGACATGGGCTTTATCGCCATGAAAGGCCTCTCCGGCGGCCTTCTGAACAATGCCGAGGCCTGCTATGCTTACATGCAGGCATACGACAATGTGGTGCCCATCTGGGGCATCCAGCGGGAGGAGGAGCTGGACGAGTGGCTGGACCTCACGCGCCGCAACCCTCAGCTGACGCCGGAGCTCCAGGCGGTCATTGAGAAGGACCGCAAGGATCTGGCCGGGGAGTTCTGCCGCAGCTGCGGGTACTGCCTGCCCTGCGCCGCCGGCATCGACATCCCCCAGGCGGCCCGTATGAGCGCCCTGCTGCGCCGGTCGCCCTACCAGCCCTATATGAGTGATGAGTGGTACGCCAAAATGCAAAAGATCCGGGAGTGCATCCACTGCAACGCCTGCAAGTCCCGCTGCCCCTATGGCTTGGACACCCCGGCCCTGCTGCAGAAGCAGCTGCTGGACTATAACGCGTTTTACGCCCAGCACCATAACGATCAGTAAGGAGAGAACCCAACATGCTTTTTAAAAATGACGAGGCCAGTTTGAAGCTGGACATTGTGAACTATGAGTTTCCCGCCGACGGGGGAGAGCCGGACACCGACGACCGCAACTGGCTGGTGCTGCGCTGTGCCTGGACGGACGAGGAGGGCGACATCCGCAAGGACTCCAACAGCTGCCTTTTGACCTATGAGCTCCGGGAGATGACTGCCGGGCTGAAGGTGCTCAATGCCGGAATCAAGGACCGCTATGACTCTTCCTTTGTGGAGTCCTACTTTGCCCTCTCCGCCCAGGCGGATGGGGAGGACTTCCTGGTGGATGTGTCCTTCTACCTGCCCAATACCATGGACGGCAACGACACCGCCGAGGTGGAGGCCCGGATGACCAAGGCGGAGCTGACTGCCCTGATCGACGAGATGGACAAGCTCTGCCAGAAGTATCCGGACCGGACGTAAAGCAGGGGGCGCGTACTGTGAGTTTGATTCTTGCGGGCAGTGCCTGTTTTCCCTGGCTGCCGGAGCGGGGAGAGGAGATGCTGGGCGCCTGCTTCGACCTGGAGCGGGGCACCATGGCTCCTGGGGAGAGCTGTGAGACACAAGGCCGCATCGGTATTCTGCTGGAGGGGGATGGCACCCTCAATGACCGGGAGAGCGCCGGCCCCGGCACCGTGTTTGGGGTCTGCCGCAGCGGCCCCTGGCGGGAAAAGATCCCTGCGGAGGAGACCTTCCGGGCCCGGACGGATTGTACGGTGGCATGGTTCCGCTTTGATGTGGTGACCGCCGTCTGCTACAACGCCTGCTGGTTCCATGCCCGTCTCATCCAGGAGCTGGATCGCATGCTGGACGCCCGGGAGCGGGAAGAATAAGGAACGGTATCAAAAGGACGCTGTCCCCGTCAGGGGACAGCGTCCTTTTTGCCCGTCGGCAGCTCACCACCCTGAAAGCATCGCTTTCAAGGTGGGTGTTTTTGTTACAGGCTGTTGGCCTCGTCCACCACCTTGCGGATGGCGTCTGCGGCGTCTGCGGGGAGCTTGTTGAATCCGCCCTCGGCGGTATCCAGCTTGGTGACATAGTTAAGCCGGTCGGTCATACGGGCCTTCAGCTGGGCCACATAGTCCTTGTCGGTGAGATCCGGCACAAAGCCCTCCCATTCCAGGATCTCAATATCCTCGAAGGGGCCCCAGGGCTTAAACTGGGCCTTGCCCTCCACAACAGCTTCCAGGATACCCAGCGTATCCTCTTTTTGCACCTTCTTGCCCATGAAGTCGCCGGTGTTGATGATATAGCAGGCCACGTTTTTCTCCGCCACCAGCTTCTTGAACTTCTCATAGTCGTTCACCAGCGGATAGGTGCGGAAGGGATTGGCATAGGGCTCCACCACCAAGGCGTTGGGATCCACGCCTTCCTTGAGCCGCTCGGCAGAAGAGCGTTTGGTAGCCAGGGTAGCGCCCATGACGGAGGCCAGGGAGGCACCCTTGAGGCGTACGATGGGCGGGATGGTGGGATCCTTCATGATCCAGAAGATGGCATTGACAGGGGAGTCGATCTTATCCACCCGGTTGGGAGACCACAGCTTGGACTTGATGGCCCGGCCATTGCCGTTGCGGACGTCCTCGGTGACGCAGACGATTTTGCCGTCCTCATCCATGGTGGCGGAGCAGTTCTGCACCGTCAGCAGGTACTTGTTGTCCGGCGCATCCACGGGATAGTCGGAGGTTTTGTCGAAATAAGTGGGCTCCAGGGCGATGGAGGCGCAGGTCTCCGTGTTGATGATGAAGGCGTCGTCGTGGAGGACCTTGATGGCGGGATACTTGCCGCCGTGCTTGGCATGGGTGAGGGTGGACTTGCCGGAGCCGGACAGGCCGAACACCGCCGCCACGAATTTGCTGCCGTCGTCCAGGGTGTACTCCTTCTGACCGCCGTGGCAGGAGGCATAGCCGTTGCGGTTGGCGATGGCCCAGGCCAGGGTCAGCGTGCCCTTCTTATGCTCGCCGAAGTAGCGCATGCCCAGAATGGCGGCGCAGTTCTGATCGGTGTTGAAGTAGCACAGGCACTTGGGATCGCACACGTCCTCCTGACCTGGAGCACCGGTCCACTGGGGATCGGAGAAGATATACACGTCGGGCTCCTTGCCGTCGCCCACGGGCTTGGAGTTCTTGTACATCTTCACATACTGGTCGGAGAGGTACTGGAAGTTCAGCATCCAGTTGTAGAGGAGGTTTTCCTCCCCCTCAGGGATCAGCAGATGGGCCTTGACCATGAACTCCGGATCCAGGCCGATATAGACCTCGGCGTGGTACATGGTCTTCCAGCGGGTGTCGTACACAGCGTCCATGAGGATCTTATCCAGGGCGGTGGTGTTGACGCCCTCCTTGCCGGTGATACGCCGGGCGGGGGCGTAGCGGCCGGTGATGGAACCGTCGTTGAAAAGGAGAACCTTGGCGTCGGGCTCCAGGCCGAACTCCTCACCCCGATAGACGGGCATGTCGGTGACGACGGTACCGGGGGAGTTCTTGGCCAGCTCATAGGCCTCCCGCAGGGTATTGACCTTGACGACATTGTTGCCGTAGAAGGGCACCTCAATGATGGAGCGGGTCTTGGAAAAACCGATTTTGCCCGGCCCGATCTCGGTTCTGGGGTAATAGGCTTTCGTGGACATAGCGCATGCGCCTCCTGTCAAAATTTCATGAACTTCAAAGATTGTTCAATATCCATACTATACAGAAAAACGAAAAAAAACACAAGAGAAAACGCCGTTCACTTTTTAACCTCCGCCAGCGCCTGAGCCAGGCCGGCGAAGTCGGCCAGGGTTAGCTGTTCTCCCCGGGCGTTGGCGGGGATGCCGCAGAGCTCCATGGCGGACTGGATGGCATCCCGGGAATACCCGGGCAGGGCGGCGGCCAGAGAGTTGGGCAGGGTCTTGCGCCGCAGCAGGAAAGCGCCCCGCATCACTTTAAAAAAGAACACCTCATCGGGGACAGATACCGCAGGCTTCGGCCGCCGGATGCAGCGGATCACGGCGGAGGTCACCTTGGGAGGCGGCAGGAATTTCTCCGGCGGCACGTCAAAGAGCAGCTCCGGCTCCATGTAATAGCGCAGGAACAGCGTAAAGGATCCGCCCTGGGAGGATCCCTCCGGGGCGCACAGGCGCTGAGCCACCTCCCGCTGGATCATGACGGTGAAGGACTGGAAGCAGGGGGTCTCCACCAGCTTTTCCAGCACCGGGGAGGTGATGTTGTAAGGGAGGTTGGCGCAGACCATGGGGGTGAGGCCCTGGAATTTCTCCGCCGCCAGGGCGGCAAGATCCAGCTTCAAAACGTCTCCCGGCACGATCTCCACGTTGGGGTAGGGGGCCATGGTCTCGGCGAGCACCGGCAGCAGGGCACGGTCCAGCTCCACCGCCACCACCTTGCCTGCCCGTCTGGCCAGCTCCGCCGTAAGAGGCCCCACGCCGGGGCCAATCTCCAGCACGCCGCAGGTTTCGTCGGCACCGGAGGCCGCCGCAATGTCATAGGGAACCTGAGGGTCGATGAGGAAGTTTTGACCCATGGATTTGGAAAAGCGGAAGCCATGCCGGCCCAGCAGCTCCCGGATGGTATTGTAGTCGCAAAGATTCATGTTGCGGCCGCCTTTCTGTGTAGATATGTTCAGTATACCAGAGTTGACGCCGTTTGAAAAGGGAGCAGGCATTCTCCGGGGCGTTGCAAAGAGAAAAACTCCCCGGCACCCAGGTGCCGGGGAGAAAGCGATACATGATTTCCCTGAGAGGATGAGTCCTCACTCCAGGATATAGACGGTGCAGGTGCGCCGGCCGAAGTTGATGCACTGCTGGTACGTGTCGTAGTAGAGATCCACCTTGTTGCCCTTGACGCCGGTATCCTCCGCCACGGCCATGCCGTAGATGACGGAGCCGTCAGACGCCACGATATACATGCGGGTGCCCAGGGGGATGACGCTCTTATCCACAGCCACGGTGCCCACCCGCACGGTGGTGCCGGTGGCGGTGCAGTAGTCCGCTCCGCCGTAGCCGGCAGTGTAAGCCGTAGCAGTCATGGACTTCACACCGGAGAAATTCAGCGTGGCGCCGGAGGTAAAGGTCAGGGTGCCGCTGCCGTCGGCGTTCTTGGCGACGCTGGCGATGCGGTCTGTGGCGGACACGGTCTTGGCGCCGGTGCCGTACTCCACGATCTCGTTGACAGCCGTGCTGTCCTGCTCCTCCACAAACTGGCGGGAGACCTGCTGGCCCTCAGACCACACCACCTCATAGATGGCGGTGCGTACGCCGTCCTTACCCTGCTGGACCACTTTTTCGGTGCCCTTGGGCAGGTCGGGGTTGGCGCGGCGAACGGTCTCATAGGAAACCGTCTCCGTCACTTCGTCGTAATAGGTGATCTGATCGCTGACCGTCAGGGTCACGGCATCGTCGGAGAGATCCACAGCCACCATTTCCAGGGGGCCGGGGGTCACATCCATACGCTCAAGGAGGGAAGAAACCGTCTCCCGCTTGGACTCGGTGGTCAGGGTTTCTCCATTGCAGAGAATGGTGACGGACTGCCCGGCGGTAAGGGTCACGTCATAGCCCTTGCTGCCGCTGGAGAGATACACCAGCTGGGAGGAGAAGTCCTCCACAGACTTGCTGCCGTCCAGAACGATGGCGGAGTCCTCCGCCCCGGTGAGAATATAGAGGGCGTCGGCCTGGGTCATGGCGGCAGAGCTTGCGCAGAGCACGGCCATCAGGGAAAGCACCACCAGATGGCGGCGGCTCCAGAAATCATGCACTTTTTTTTGCAGGTTGTATAACATATAGCCTCCTGTAAAAAACGTTTTTCACCCGGTGCTGTTTCCAACCGCTCCGTCGGCCCATAGAAGCTGTATCAGAGGATGGAAACAACTTGTAACTTTTGTTACTATTTGAAAAACTGGGGATAGTATACACCTGATTCCCACTCTTGTCAAGTTTTTGTGGGTTTGGAAGTGTTATGTCTCCCACTTTCGCCTGATTTGGACAGGAACGGCCTGGAAATTTTCGGAAATTTAAAACAGAGCGGTAACAAAATGATAACAGCAGAAAAAAGGATCCGGCGCTCCTTGCGGAAGCGCCGGATCCTTGTGCGGCAACGGATTCAGCGGATTTCAGGCGTAAAACCCAGATCCTCCAGTTCACCCATGGCGGTTTTCACGCAGTTCTCGCAGCCGTCAATGGAGACGGTCTTGTCTGCCAAACTTACAGAAAAGGTGAGTTTTGCCTCATTGAGGGCATTGGTGATGCGCTTGACGCAGTTTTCGCACATCATATCAGGGACAGAGATGGTCGTCATGTTCATTCCTCGTTTCTTCTTTTTTATTTCATCAGCTTCTGGATGGTGGAGAGCAGGTCGTCCACCACCTCCAGCTTGCCGTCCTGGATATCCCGCACCACGCAGGTGCGGATGTGGTTGCCCAGCAGTTCCCGGGAGAAGGCGTTGAGTGCGGACTGGATAGCGGATACCTGGGTGAGGATGTCGGTGCAGTAGGCGTCCTTTTCCACCATGCCCCGTACGCCGCGCACCTGGCCTTCGATGCGGCTCAGCCGCCGGATCAAGGCGTCATATTCGTCTTTTTCCCGGTGCTTGTGGCGGGTGCAGCCGCAGCCGGCAGGAAGATCTTCCTCCGAGAGCCCCAGCTTTTCCGTCATCAAGGTCAAGACCTGGGGATCCAGTGCCTGTCCCTGGGGGCGGTCATTGTGCTTTTCCTGATCCATCATGTAGCCTCCTTTATAATTTTGCCCGGCCCAGACGCAGGGCATTGCCCACCACGCACACGGAACTCAGGGACATGGCTGCCCCGGCAAACATGGGGGAGAGCAGAGGCCCGCCGAAAAGATACAGCAGCCCTGCGGCGATGGGGATGCCGATGGTGTTGTAGCAGAAAGCCCAGAAGAGGTTTTGCTTGATGTCCCGCAGGGTCAGAGCGGACAGGCGCAGGGCCCTGGGCACATCCTGAAGGTCGGAGCGCATCAGCACGATGTCGGCGGATTCAATGGCGATGTCGCTGCCGCTGCCGATGGCGCAGCCCACGGTGGCGGCAGTGAGGGCAGGGGCATCGTTGATGCCGTCGCCCACCATCATCACAGTGCGACCCTGGGCCTGGAGCTTTTCCACCACCCCGGCTTTCTCCTCCGGCAGCACCTCGGCGATGACCTCGTCCACGCCCACCAGAGCACCGATGTGCTCTGCGGCGGCCCGGTTGTCGCCGGTGAGGAGCACCGTGTGGATGCCGGATTCCTTCATGCGCCGGATGGCGTCGGCGCTGGTTTCCTTCACCGGGTCGGCCACAGAGATGAGGCCCAGAAGGCGCCCGTCCAGAGCAAAGTACATGGGGGTCTGCCCCTGGGCAGAGAGGGCCTCCGCCCGATCCTGCAGGGGAGCGGGATCCACACCGTGCTCCTGCAGGAGACGGCGGTTTCCTGCCAGCACGGTCTTTCCCTCCAGGGTGGCCTTGAGACCCCGGCCGGAGAGGTTCTCAAAGGATTCCGGCCGTGCTTGGAGCTGGATTCCACGCTCTCTGGCGCAGGCGGTGATGGCGTCCGCCAGGGGATGGGAGGAGACGGCTTCCACGGCAGCGGCGGTGTTGAGAAGTGCCTCCTCAGAGGTCTCCCAGGGTACGATCTCCGTCACGGCAGGGGTCCCCTGGGTGACGGTGCCGGTCTTGTCCAGCACCACGGTGTCTACGCTGTGGGTGATTTCCAGGATCTCGCCGGAGCGGATCAGGATGCCGTGGCGGGCGCCCAGCCCGGTGCCCACCATGATGGCGGTGGGGGTAGCCAGGCCCAGGGCACAGGGGCAGGCGATCACCAGCACGGAGGTGAACACCCGCAGTACAAAGGAGAAGGGCTCACCTGCAATGGCCCAGGCCACAGCGGCCAGCAGGGCAATGGTGATGACGGTGGGGACAAAGACGCCGGCCACCTTGTCGGCGGTCTTGGAGATGGGGGCTTTTTTCCCCTGGGCGTCCTCCACAAACCGGATGATCCGGGAGAGGGTCGTGTCGTCTCCCGTGCGGGTCACCCGTACATACAGCACGCCGTTTTGGTTGACGCTGCCGCCGATGACCTCGCTGCCGGGGCCCTTTTCCACCGGTATGCTCTCGCCGGTGAGCATGGCCTCGTTGACGCTGCTCTCACCCTCCGTTACGGAGCCGTCGGCGGGGATCCGGGCCCCGGGTTTTACCAGCACGGTATCGCCGACTTTCAGGCTGGCAGTGGGGACTTCCAGGCCGGTGTCCGCCAGGATGGCGGTGTCCGGGGCAAGCTGCATCAGGGCGGTGATGGCACCCTTGGTTTTCTGCATGTTCCGGCTCTCCAGGAATTTGCCCAGGGACACCAGGGTCAGCACCACGGCGGAGGACTCATAGTAGAGGTTGTGGACATAGGTCTGAGGGGCATCGGAGATCAGAAAGGTCATCACCAGGCTGTATGCAAAAGAGCAGCCGGAACCGATGGCCACCAGGGAATCCATGTTGGGATTACCGTGGAAGAGGGATTTGAAGCCTCCCAGGAAGAAGTTTCGCCCGCAGTAGAGGACGGGAACTGCCAGGATCAGCTGCAAAATGGCGAAATTCACCGGATGGGTGTGCATGGAAAATATGTCCGGCAGGGGCAGGGCAGGCAGGCTGAAGGGCAGCATCTGGCCCATGGAGACGTACAGCAGCGCCACCGAGAATACGGCAGCGACGATCAGCTCCGTCTTTTTCTGCCGCAGAGCTGCCGCTTCAGCATCCTCTGCGCTCTGGGCCGCAGCAGGGGCAGGATGATCCTGGTGCAGGGCTGCGCCGAAGCCCGCCTTTTCCACCTTGGCCACGATCTGCTCCGGCTGTACCTGGCTTTCGTCATAGCAGATGGTCATGATGCCGGTGGTGAGGTTCACGTCGCTGCGCTCCACACCCGGCAGCCGCCGGGTGACTTTTTCTACCGAGGCACTGCACGCGGCGCAGTGCATGCCGGAGATGTCGTATTTTTCTTCCCGCATGGAAGGCCTCCTTCTCCAGGGAATACCCCTGGGGGGTATTTTATCTGCCCATCAATATATACCCCGTGGGGGTATTTGTCAAGAGGGTCCCAGCAAAAAAGTTTGTGAGGACAAACCGGGGGCGCAAAAAGAAAGCGGACCGAAGTCCGCTTTCTCCATAGGCTTATTCTGCGCGGGCCGCCGCTTCCGGCTGACCCGGAATAATAGCCGTGTCCTGGGCACTGTCCGCAGCAGCGGCCTCTGCCTGGATTGCAGCTTCCCGGGCCGCCTGTTCTGCCGCCAGCTCCGCCTTGGCCTCCGCCAGGATCTTCCGTTCAGCCTTGGTGGTCAGCTGGGATTCATCAAATTTTGCGAACATATCCGGCCGGCGGGTCATGGTGCGCTTGTAGCTCTCCTTTTTCCGCCAGGCGGCCACTTTCCCGTGGTCTCCCGAGAGGAGGATCTCCGGCACCGCCCGGTCATGCCATACGGCGGGACGGGAGTACTGGGGGTACTCCAGCAGGCCGTTCCAGTGGGACTCCTCCTCAAAGCACTCCGCGTCCGGCAGGACCCCCGGCACCATGCGGCACACGGCGTCCGCCACCGCCATGGCGGGCAGCTCTCCGCCGGTGAGGACGAAGTCTCCCATAGAGATCTCCTCGTCCACGCAGGTGTCAATGAAGCGCTGGTCAATGCCCTCATAGTGGCCGCACACCAGGATCAGATGGTCATACTGCTCCCGCAGCTCCCGGGCGACGCTCTGGGTAAAGGTGCGGCCGCAGGGGGAGAGGAAGATGGTACGGCCGGGGCCATAGGTATTCACCACATGCTCCCAGCAGCGGTACAGGGGGTCTGCCTGCATGATGGCACCCCGGCCGCCGCCGTAGGGATAGTCGTCCACCTGCATCTGCTTGTTGGTGGTGAACTGGCGGATCTGGTGGGCCCGGATGGTGATATAGCCCCGCTGCTGGGCCCGGCCCAGGATGCTGACGCCGGTATAGGCCTCCACGGCGTCGGGAAAGAGGGTGAGAATGTCAATGTTCATCAGACGCCATGCCCTCCCATACATTCACTTCCATGCGGTTTTCCTCCAGGTGGACGGCCTGGATGAAAGCCCCGGGCACCGCGGGGATCAGGTATTCCCGCTTGCCCCGGACGGTGTAGACCTTGTGGGCAGGGTACTCGTCCACCCGCACCAGTTCCCCCAGGGATTCTCCGGTGGCGGCGTCGCAGACCGCCATGCCCACCAGCTCTGCATCGAAGCACTCGCCGGGGGCCAGGGGGGCATCCTCCCGGCGGACCAGCAGGTCGTGACCCTTGAGGGCCAGGGCGGCGTTCATATCCTCCACCCCGGGAAGCTTCAGCAAAAGCAGGTTCTTGTGGACATGGCTGGCGGTGGGTACCACCGGAGCGCCGTCCAAATAAAAGGTCTTGATGCGGCTTAAAAAGGCCGCGTCCCGCTCCAGAGGCTGCACCCGGACTTCACCCCGGATGCCGTGGGCGTTGACGATACGGCCGACTTTGATGGTTTCCAGTTTCATGGAGGAAATCTCCTTTGCAGTGATAAAGACAGTATAGCGTGTTTGCCCCGGCAGGGCAAGAGGCTTACCTTGCTTTGCGGAAAGGGAAATGATACACTGATAGAAATAAAAGAGCGGGGAGGCGGCACCATGCACGAGAAAGTTGCGGAGTATCTTGCACGGCAGCGGCAAAAGGAGACGGCGTTTCGGGAGAAAAAGCTGGTGGAGATGGGGCTTTGCCAGCGGGAGTACCTGCCGGAGGGGACCAAACAGACCCAGGATGTAGTCCTGGAGTATCCCTACACCGAGGGAGAGCGGCGGTACAAGGTCGTAGCCATCCCGGTGACGGATGAGGAATGGGAAGAGATTTGTGCCCACACAGACCGGGGACCTGTCCGGCGGCGGAACCGCGTGAGTCAGGCCCTGTGGGTTTTCGGGATCCTGGCCTGTATCGTGGGCGCTGGGCAGGGAATCTGGCAGTTCTGGTACCTGAGAATGCGCGGAGACTATGGCATGGCGCTGATCCAGATGCTGATCTTATGGGTATCCGCCGGCGTGCAGGGCACCTTGCTGCTGGGTATCTCTGAGATCATCCGGCTACTGGACCGGCAGAAATAAAGGCATCGCACCTGCCGGAGAGAGGGTAGGTGCTGCGTTTAGACAGAAGGGGGAGCTTTGTCATGCATGAAAAGGTGCGGGAGTATTTGGAGAAAGAGCGGCAGGGACAATCTGCCGCAGACCGGAGAGAGCGGGAGGAGACCCTGCTCCGCCTGGGACTGTGGGAGAAGGAGTACGCGCCGGAGGAGGCGGATGACCTCTCTCTATACAAGGAAACGGATGACAGCGGCAAACTCTGGAGAAAAGTGCCCATCCCGGTGACAGACGAGGAATGGGCCCAGATCCAACACTATGCCGGGAAAAAGCGCGTGAACAAATGGAGCACGGCTCTTTGGATCTTCGGAGGCCTTTTCTACTTTGTGGCGGTCTACGCGTTTTTTATGGATGCGGGGCTGCTGTCCATGCTGGTCTGGGCTGCGGGCGGGACGCTGCTCTCAGCGGTGGGAAAACTCATCGATACGCTGGACAGGCATTAAAAAGAAGCGGCGCACAGCGCCGCTTCTTTTTTAGTCTACAATATCCACGGAAACCTTGACGCCGGTGCGCTGGGCATAGGCGCGGATCACAGTCCGGATCTCCTTGGCAATGCGGCCCTGGCGGCCGATCACCTTGCCCATGTCGTCGGGGGCGACGCGCAGCTCCAACGTCAGCTCCTGATCGCCCTGGATCTCCGTGACGGAGACGGCGTCGGGATCATCCACCAGGTTCCTGGCGATGTAGAGCAGCAAGTCCTTCATGTCTGCCCTCCGAAATCAGAGGACTTCCACTTTTTTCAGCAGAGCTCTGACAGTGTCGGTGGGCTGAGCGCCGGACTTGATCCAGGCCTGAGCGCGGTCCGTGTCGATCTTGATCTCGGCGGGGGAGACGCAGGGATTGTAAGTGCCGATCTCCTCGATGAAGCGGCCATCGCGGGGGAAGCGGGAGTCAGCCACAACCACACGATAGAAAGGAGCCTTCTTGGCGCCCATACGGCGCAGTCTGATCTTAACCATGTTTGTTACCTCCAAAAAGTTTAAAAAGTTTGTTCTGTATCTATAAATGCGCGAGCACTTATAACCGTTTACTTCAGGCGCTTTTTCCGCCCCAGGCCGTGCATCCGGCCGCCCAGTCCGGGCATGCCGGGCCTGCGGCCCATCTTGTTCATCTGTTTGGTGAGCTGCTGCATCATCTCAAACTGCTTCAAAAGGCGGTTCACGTCCACCACCTGCAGTCCGCAGCCGGCGGCAATGCGCTTTTTTCGGCTGGCTCCCAGGATCTGGGGATTCTCCCGCTCCTGGGGCGTCATGGAGAGGATGATGGCCTCCGTATGGGCCATCTGCTTTTCGTCGATGCTGGCGCCGGAGAGCTGTTTGCCCAGGCCACCGGGAAGCATCCCGGCGATCTGGCTGAGGTCGCCCATGCGGCGGATCTGCTGGAGCTGGTCGTAGTAGTCCTGGAGGGTGAAGCTGTTTTTGCGGAGCTTTTCCTCCAGCTTGGCTGCCTGTTTTTCATCAAAGGAGGTCTGGGCTTTTTCGATGAAGGAGAGCATGTCGCCCATGCCCAGGATGCGGGAAGCCATGCGGTCGGGATGGAAGGGTTCGATCATGTCCAGCTTTTCGCCGGTGCCCACAAATTTGATGGGCTTTCCGGTGGCGGCCCGAATGGTCAGGGCCGCGCCGCCCCGGGCGTCGCCGTCCAGCTTGGTGAGCACAACGCCGTCGATGCCCAGCGCCTCGTCAAAGGCGGTGGCGGCGTTGACGGCGTCCTGGCCGGTCATGGCGTCTACTACCAGCAAAATCTCGTTGGGATGGACGGCGGCTTTCATGCGCTTGAGCTCGTCCATCAGCGTTTCGTCCACATGGAGGCGGCCGGCGGTGTCCAAAAATACCAGGTCGTTGCCGTAATCCCTGGCATGGCGAATAGCCGCCTGGGCGATGGCCACGGGATCTCCCTGGCCCTGCTCAAAGACCGGCAGCTCCAGCTGCCCGCCCACGACTTTGAGCTGTTCAATGGCGGCGGGACGGTAGACGTCGCAGGCGGCCAGCAGGGGCCGCTTGCCCATCTGCCGGCGAAACAGGCCTGCCAGCTTGGCAGTGGTGGTGGTTTTGCCGGCGCCCTGGAGGCCCACCATCATCACCACCGTGGGGCCGTTGTTGGCCATGGCGATCTTGGCGGTGCCGCCGCCCATGAGATTGGTGAGTTCCTCGTTGACGATCTTGATGACCTGCTGGGCGGGGGTCAGGCTTTCCAGCACGTCGGAGCCGATGGCCCGCTCTGTGACGGTGGCCACGAATTCCTTGACCACTTTGTAGCCCACGTCGGCTTCCAAAAGAGCCAGACGCACTTCCCGCATGGCCTCCCGGACGTCGTTTTCCGTCAGGCGGCCCTTGCCCCGCAGCTTCTTGAACGCCGCGTTGAGTTTTTCAGTGAGACCTTCAAATGCCATGATCATTCCTTCAGCGCAGAGGCTTCCGCCCGGATGAGGTCTGCCAGCTCCGTGAGCCGGGCGTCCTCATACTGCCGGTAGTTGATGGTTTTGATTTCCGCGGCGGCCTGCTCGATGGCGTCCAGATGGCCCCGCACCTGCTCGAACCGGCGGATCAGGCCGGTCTTGTCCTCGATCTCCTGCATGACGCCCTCCGCCCGGACGATGACGTCCCGGACGCCCTGGCGGGAGATGCCTGCGTTTTCCGCGATCTCCGCAAGGGAGAGGTCCTCATTATAATAGAGGTCGAAGAACTCCTTCTGCCGATCCGTCAGGAGTTCCCCGTAAAAATCGTACAGCATGGTCATGCGATAGGTCTGATTTTTCATGAGGCGCCCCTTTCTGTAAAGTACGACCGCTTTACAACGAGAATTAGTTTACAGGAAAGTGGGAGAAAAGTCAAGGGAAAAATGCGGGAAAATTCCCGCTTCGGGCCTGTTTTTTCGGAAAATTTGGCCCGCGCCCTTTGCGCGTGCGGGATAATCTGGTATACTGGCCCTATCGTTGTGTGTGTTATACGGAAAGGAAGCGGAATACAATGCTGACGGAACTGTTTACGGGGTGGCTGGGACGGCCCACCCTGGTGGCGGAGGACGACACCTGGGCACTGCTGGCCCTCATGTGCGTCACGGTGGCTCTGGCCGTGTGGCTGGAGCAGCGCTATGCCTGGGCGTCCAAGGTCTCCGGGGCCCTCATCGCCCTGCTGGTGGCCCTGGCTGCCTCGAACCTGGCCATCATCCCCAACAGCTGCGTCCTCTATGATGATATCGTGTGGAATTTCGCGGTGCCCATGGGGATCCCTTTGCTGCTTTTGCAGTGCAACATGAAGAAGATCTGGCGGGAGACGGGGAGGATGATGGTGATCTTCCTCATCGGCTCTGCCGGGACCGTGGCGGGCGCCTTCCTGGCCTACGGCCTTCTGAACCGGTACATCCCGGGGCTTTCCGGCGTGGCGGCCATGATGACCGGGTCCTACATCGGCGGCGGCGTCAACTTCGCCGCTCTGGCGCTGGAATTTGACGTGGGGGAGATCAAGGCGGCGGCTACCGTGGCGGATAATCTGCTGATGGCCCTGTACTTCTTTGCCCTGCTGATTTTCGCGGGCCTCAAGTTCTTCCGCAGCCACTACACCCATCCCCACATCGACGCCGTGGAGGCCGGAGGCGACCGGGAGGGAGCCCGCACCCAGGCGGCTGCCTACTGGAGCCGCAAGGATATCTCCCTGAAGGATATCGCATTGAACTTCGCATACTCCGTGGTAGTGGTGTGGGCGGCCAAGTGTATCTCCGCTCTGGTGAGTGCCCTGATCCCGGATACCGGCGTGGTGCTTCATATGCTCAACACCTTCTTCGGCAGTGAATATGTGTGGATCACCACCGTGGCCATGGCGGCGGCTACCTGGGGCGAAAAGCAGGTGGCGAAGCTCCACGGTTCCCAGGAGATCGGCACCTATCTCATCTATCTGTTTTTGTTCGTCATCGGCGTGCCCGCCTCCGTCAGCAAGATCCTGACGGATACGCCGCTGCTGCTGGCCTTTACCGGGCTGATGGTGGTGGTGAATATGCTCTTTTGCTTCGTAGGAGGAAAGCTCCTGCACTTTGATCTGGAGGACATCATCCTGGCCTCCAACGCCAACATCGGCGGGCCTACCACCGCAGCAGGCATGGCCATCTCCCAGGGGTGGAGCGCCCTGGTGGGGCCGGTGATGCTGGTGGGTACCTTCGGCTATGTCATCGGCACCTATCTGGGTATCCTGGTGGGTACCGTACTGGGGGCCTGAACCACAACAAAATCCGGCGCACCCGGCATGGGGCGCCGGATTTTTGCAAGGAGGACGACTATGATTTTGGACGCCCATTCGGATCTTCTCTACGATGTGACCCGCCGCCGCCTTTTGGGGGAGAAGCGGGTGCTGGAGCGCTGTCATCTGGCGCGGCTGCGCCGGGGCGGCGTGGAAGGTATGGTGATGGCATTGTGGACGGAACGTGGTCACGGGGAAACGTTCTGGGAGAGAGTTCCCGGAGCGGAGAGCGCCGCAGGGCGCACGGAAATCATGTGTGAGGCGGCCCGGGCGGAATTTGCGGAAAGTCCATGGCTGGCGGTGGTGCGCACCGCTGGTGAGGCCCGGGCGGCCCGGACGGCGGGAAAGCTGTACGCCTTTCTGGCAGTGGAGGGCATGGACGCCATCGGCACAGACCTGGAGGGCATCGACTGCTACGCAGACTTCGGCGTGCGGCTGGGGATGCTTACTTGGAACGGGGAAAACGCCCTGGCCGCCGGAGCCGGGTGCGACCCGGACCGGGGGCTCACAGATCTGGGACGCCGGGCGGTACGGCGAATGCGGGAGCGGGGGATGATCCTGGATGTCTCCCACCTGAACCGCCGGGGTTTCTGGGACGCCCTGGAGGTGTCGGAGGGGGCGGTACTGGCTTCCCACTCCAACTGCGCGGCGCTGTGCGACGTACCCCGGAACCTGACGGATGAGCAGCTGCGGGCCATCCGGGACTGCGGCGGTGTGGTGGGAGTCAACTCCTTTCACGGCTTCGTCCACCGGGAGGCGCGGCAGCAGACGGTGGAGACCCTGGCGCTCCACGCCGCCCACATGGCGGAGGTGATGGGGCCGGAACATGTGATCTGCGGCTTTGACTTCTGCCACTTTATGGGGCCGGGAAACGAGTCTGCTGCCGGCATCGAGGATGCCGGGCAGGCGGGGGTATTTCTCCGCTGCCTGGAAAAGTTGGGGATGTCTGAGGCGGAGCGGGAGGGCATCGCACGGGACAATTTCCTGCGCTTTATGGGGGCCCAAACGCCCGCAAAGCTGTCAGACAGGAAAAAAGTTTGAATTATGCGGTAAAATCAGGTATAATAATACCCTACGTGCAAATTGCCGCAAAGGAGTTGAAAGCGTGGAAATGACCAGAACCAAGCTGGCCGAGGGAGTATACCTTACCTACCTGCCGGCCCATAAGTTCAAGACCAGTCTCCTCTCCGCTCAGTTCGTCACCCCCATCAAGGCGGAGTCCGCTTCCGCCTTCGCCCTGCTGCCTGCCGTACTGCGGCGGGGCACCGTCCGGTGGCCGGATCTGGGGGCCTTGTCACAGCAGCTGGATCTGCTCTACGGTGCCAAGGTGGACTATACCGTGCGCAAAAAGGGAGAAAATCAATGCATTGGCTTCGTGGCCAGCTTTATTGACGACAGCTTTGTCCCCGGCGGGGAGCGGCTGCTGGAGCCGGTGGCGGAGCTCTTGGGAGAGCTGGTGTGCAATCCTGTGACGGAGCGGGGCCGGTTCGTTCCTTCCTACTTTGAAACGGAGAAAACCAACCTCACCGACGCCATCCGCAGCATCGTCAACGACAAGCGGGACTATGCCTCTTTGCGCCTTTTGCAGGAGATGTGCGCCGGGGAGCCCTATGGCATCAGCCGCCTGGGCGACGAGCGCTCCGCCCAGCGCCTCTCTCTGCAAAAGCTCCACGCCCTGTATGGGGAGCTGATCTCTACCGCCCAACTGGAGCTCATCTACAGCGGCAGCGCCCCCAGAGCCCGGGTGGAGGACGCCCTGCGCTCGGCCTTTTCCACCCTGCCCCGGGACGGTATCCGGGAGATCGCCCTGGCCCGGCCCCATCAGGCGCCGGCGGAGGTGCGCACTGTGGTGGAGAATATGGATGTGACCCAGGGAAAGCTGGGAATGGGCTTTACCTGCGGCAGCGACGATACCCCCGCACTGCTGGTGGGCAACACCCTCTTCGGCGGATCCAGCAACTCCCGGCTGTTTTTGAACGTCCGGGAAAAGCTGTCATTGTGCTACTTCGCCTCCTCCACCTATCACCGCCAGAAGGGGATCATCACCGTCTCCTCCGGCATTGAGTTCGAGAATTTCCAGAAGGCTTACGACGAGATCCTTTTGCAGCTGCAGGAGGTGGCGGCGGGCCGTCTGGAGGACTGGGAGCTCTCCGGTGCCCGTAGCGTGCTGCTCAATGCCTACGCCGCCATGGGGGATTCTCAGGGCAGCCTGGAGAACTTCTATCTGGGACAGGCCGCCACCGGACAGGAGGAGACCCCGGAGATCCTGGCCCGGGCCGTCCGGGAAGTCCCGGCCAAGCGGATCTTCCAGGCCATGGAGACCGTCTGCTTGGACACGGTCTATTTCCTCAAGGGGAAGGAGGACGCCCAATGAAAGAGACCTTCTATCAGCGCATCGGGGAGTCCGTTTACCGGGAAAAGCTGCCCAACGGCTTGCAGCTTTGCGTGGTGCCCAAGCCGGAGCACGCCGAGAGCTACGCGTTCTTCGCTACCCGCTACGGCGGCATGGATACCCGCTTCCAGCTGGAGGGCAAGTGGCTGGACACCCCTGCCGGTATCGCCCACTATCTGGAGCACAAGATGTTCGACACCAAGGAGGGCAACGCCCTCCAGGAGTTGGCCCAAAACGGCGCGGAGCCCAATGCCTTCACCTCCAACGCCATGACCGGCTACTACTT
>NZ_DAWBAJ010000023.1:0-32449 GCF_052306735.1 Dysosmobacter sp.
GTTCATCTACACCCCCGGCGACATCGCCGCCACCCAGGTCTTCAACTTCAGCGGCAAGGCCACGGATCCCACCACCTGGATCATTTACGGTGTCATCTTTGTCTATTATCTGATCGCCACCGTGTTCCCCATCGATGCCATCATCGGCCGCATCTATCCCATCTTCGGCGCCATCCTCCTGTTCTCTGCCGTGGGTGTGTTCTTCGGCCTCTTTATCCATGGCTATCCTCTGCTGAACCTGTGGGACGACTGGCACGGTGTTGCGTTTGACGCTTGGGCTGTGGATGCCGCTACCGGCGAGGAAGTAGCCTTCAGCTATGGTCAGTATTTCGACGCCAACCACTTCATCCCCATCTTCTTCATCACCGTGGCCTGCGGCATCCTCTCCGGCTTCCACTCCACCCAGACCGCTATCATCTCCCGTACCATGAAGAGCGAGCGTCAGGGCCGCATGACCTTCTACAACATGATGATCCTGGAAGGCTTCATCGCCATGATCTGGGCTGCCGGCGCCATGGGCGTTTACAACCTGGGCCTGCAGGAGGTCAACGCCTCTCTGGCCACCGGTACCATCGGTGTGGTCTGCAAGAACATCCTGGGCAATGCGGGCGGCGTCATCGCTCTGCTGGGCGTTATCGTCCTGCCCATCACCTCCGGTGATACGGCTCTGCGTGCCCTGCGTCTGGGCATCGCCGACGCCTTCCATCTGGATCAGAGCTCCAAGGCCAAGCGCCTGGGCCTCTCCGCCATCATCTTCGCGCTGGTGGCTGTGATCCTGGTGTACGCCAAGAGCGATCCCGCCGGTTTCAACACCCTGTGGCGTTACTTCGCCTGGTCCAACCAGACCCTGTCCCTGTTCGCCTTCCTGGGTATTTCCATCTGGATGTTTGAGAACGGCAAGGCCAAGTTCGTGTGGATGCCCCTGATCCCCGGCGCCTGGTATGCGTTCGTGACTGTCACTTACATCGCCAACGCCCAGATCGGCTTCCACATCCCCTGGAACATTGCCTACGTGGTGGGCGTTGTGGCTGCTGTTGCTTACGTTGCCGCCATCATCATCTACGGCAAGAAGCGCGCTGCCAGACTCCCCAGCATGAAGTAAAATCCTTTCAAACTCATCTCTCATAAAGGGAAGCCGCCGTGGATAAATTCCACGGCGGCTTCCCTTTTTCCGCCCTATGCAGCAAGAAGGCTTCCCTCTGATTTGGGAAGCCTTCTTACTGTATTTACGCATAGATAATGACAAGTCCTGTCAGCATCCCGATCACGGTAGCCAAAGCCGGCAGCTTGGACTGCCACATCAGGATGGATTCCGGCATCAACTCGCCGAAGACCACATACAGCATCGCGCCGGAGGCAAAGCTCAAAGACAAGGACAGAGCGGAGGGTCCCATTGTTCCCAGATAGAACCCCAAAATTGCACCCAGCACGGTAGGCGCCCCCGTAATCGCAGTCAGGGCAGCAGCCTTGCTCTTTCGCATCCCGCCGGAAATCAAAGGTACAGCCACGGCCATGCCCTCCGGCACGTTGTGCAGTCCGATCACCACCGCCATGACGATGCCTCCCCGGGAGAGCACCTGCTGCTGGGCGGACGTGGCAAAGGACGCGCCGATAACCATGCCCTCCGGCACATTATGTAAGGCAATGGCCGCCGCCATCACCAGTCCTGCCAGGAAGAGGCTGCCGTGGGACTGGCCTCCCTGCTCGTGGACCTGATAGTGATCGGCGTGGATCAATTCCTCCAGAGAATCTGCCGTCTTGGGGTGACTCTGGTCGATATGGGCCACCTCATGGTTGGTATCCCGGTCGATCCAGGCGTTAAGCAGATAAATGACGGCATATCCCAGCATCACGCCTACCGCCGCCAGCAGCAAATGGGTGTGGTCCGCAGTTCCCGCAGGAGCCACCGCCTCCGCCAACAGGTCAAAACATACCACCGCTGTCATCACGCCGGCAGCGAAACTCAGCAGCAGGCTGACCGTCCGGCTGGAATCCTTTCGGAACAGGCAGGACACCACGCCGCCCAATCCTGTCCCGCCCATACCGGCAGCCGCCGTGATGCAGACGATCTCCCAAAACAAATCCAATCGCATCCCTCCAGGTAGAGCAAAATAGGGAACCGAAAGTTACCGCAGGCTAACTTCCAGTTCCCTATCATAGACGCTCACAATAGGAAAGTCAATCCCGGATCACAGTCCTCAAAGCAGAATATATACCAGCAGGACAATGAGCCCCACACCAGCCAGCAGCAGGTCGAAGGAAAAGGTCTCCTCCACCAAAAAGCGCCGGGGTTTGCGCCCGTAGCTGCCGAAGTTTTCGTCATGCTTGGGGACGAAGATCCCCGGTGCCCGGGTGAAGAGAATCCGCTCACCCAGATAAACCACCAGATCTCCTGCAGAGGCGGCGATCCGGGCACACAGTGCCCCTGCAAAGGCCAGCCCCCGCAGAAGGGGACGGTAGACCCCATTTTCCAGATCCAGCCAGGAAGGCCAGCGATCCACATAGACCGCCTCTCCGTTCTCCCGGCGCATCAGCAGCCCCCGCACCACCAGCAGATAGACCGCCGCACCGATGCCCAGGGAAATACAAGCGCCCTTGAGATTGACCCAGGTGAAGTAGTGCACTGCATGACCGGGATCCGCCTGTAAAAACGCAGATGCCCACCGGGCCATGGGCTCCATGGCAATATTGGGGAAAATACCCAACACCAGCAGTGCCAAGGCACCGCAGGTCAGCGCCCCCGTAGTTCCCAGGGACATATACTCCCGGACAGCGGGCCTCTGCCCCACAGCCCGGGGAGAGACGAAGATAGCCACAAACAGCTTGGTCATATAGGCCGCCGTCAATCCGCCGGAGATCAGGAACAGCCACTCCACCGCCTGGAACATCCCGGCGGCAGCGCCCTCATGCTCCAGCAGGTGGATATACTCCACAATGCTCTCGTGGAGCAGCGTCTTGCTGACATAACCGGAAAAGCCCGGAACGCCTGCAATGGAGGCCGCCCCTGCGAAAAAGACCGCTTTCAGCCAGGGCTTGTTGCGGCCCCAGCCCCGGATGTCGTTCAGGTTCAGGGAGTGGGTGCCCACATAGATGACACCGGCAGAGACAAACAGCACCAGCTTGATCAGGGAGTGGTTGAGCATGTGCAGCACCGTGCCCCAGGCCGCCAGGGCATTCTCCCCGGTCAAAAACCCCTGCATGGCCACGCCCACCAGAATAAACCCGATCTGGGACATGGAAGAACAGGCCAGGGTCCGTTTCAGATCCACGGAGAACACACCCAGTACCGCACCCAGCACCATGGTCACAACGCCCAGTGCCAGCACCACGGTATTCCAAGGCAGATCCGCCGCCAGCAGAAACCGGGAGATGATCAAACCCCCGAAGACACCGCTCTTGGTCAGGATACCCGACAGCAGGGCCGAAGCAGGCGCCGGCGCCACCGGATGGGCCTTGGGCAGCCAGATGTGCAGGGGATACATGCCCGCTTTGGCGCCGAAGCCCACCAGGCAGCAGCCTCCGGCAGCGTAAAGCGCTCCCCGCTTTTCCGGCGGCAGAGCCGCCGCAGCCCCGGCCAGCTGATCCAGGGCCAGTGTTCCCAAAAGATGCTGCAAAAGCAGGATGCCCGCCAGCAGAACCATACCGCCGATCACCGCCACCGCCAGGTAAGTCTCCGCTGCCCGCAGAGCCTCTCCCGTCTCGTTCTGGGCCACCCACACATAGGAGGCCATGGACATCATCTCAAAAAAGACGAACAGGGTAAAGAGATCCCCTGCCAGGAACACGCCCATGAGGGCCCCCTCCGTCAGCAGCCAGAAAAAGTAATACCGGCTGCACCCCTCTGCAGAGGCAAAATAGGATGGGCTGGCCAGGCCGGTAGCGCACCACAGCAGGGCCGATACCAGCGCCAGCAGCGTCTGCAGGGAGCCCGCCTCCAACGTGAGGCCCATACCGCACACATGGGGCAGCGTCACGCTTGCTCCAGGCACCAACAACAGGCAGAGCGCTGCCGCGAGCTCCACGGCGGGTACAATTTGGATCCAGAGGTTGCGTCCCTGGCGGCTGCGGTTGCGCAGAGGCCGTACGGCAAAGGCCGCCGCCATGGGAAACAGAATGAGAAAAATCAACAAGAACCGTTCCATGACTCGCCTCCCTTACACAACACCCCGGCTCACCAGCTGCAAAAAGCCGATGACCTGATTGGAGCAAAGCGCCAGCACCACACCGGACGCCGCTAAAATCACCAGCGGCACCGTCATGGTCCTGCCGGGATTATGCACCTTAGCCAGCATGGCGGTGTCCAGCTCGCCAATGGGGAAGTACGCCCGGGCCACAATGGTAATGAGATAGAGGGTTGTCAGCAGCGTGGAGAGGATCAAGGCCGCAATCCCCACATAGGCCAGGGTATTTCCGGAAGCCACTGCCGCCTCGGAGATCATCCATTTTCCCGCGAAGCCGCCCAGGGGCGGCACGCCGATCAGGCCGAAAGACACCACGGTAAATACCCCGAACACCACCGGCATCACCCGTCCAAAATCCTCCAGGTCGTAGACATACTCCTTGCCGCTGCAATGAATGATGGCGCCGGCGCAGCAGAACATGGTGATCTTGATAAAGGCATGATAAACCATGTGGGTCATGCCGCCCACCATGCCCGCGGGGCTCATCAGCGTAAAGGCAAAGAGGATATAGGAGAGGTTGCTGACGGTGGAAAAGGCCAGCCGCCGCTTCAGATGGGGGGTACGCAGCGCCCGGGCGGATCCGTAGACGATGGTGACGATGGTTCCCGTCATCACCACAGCCTGGGCCCAGGTACCGTGGAGGAAATCCGCGCCGAAGCCGAAGTAGATCAGCCGCAGCACTGCAAAGGCGCCTGCCTTTACTACGGCCACCGCGTGGAGCAGGGCGCTCACCGGGGTAGGAGCCACAGAGGCGTCCGGCAGCCAGCCATGGAAGGGAAAGATGGCCGCTTTCACGCCGAAGCCGAAAAACGCTGCGGTGAATACCAGCAGCAGTGTGTCCTCCTGCCCCACCACCAGATTGGGATCCAATACACCGCCATAGGTGAAGTTCAGATGCCCCACGCCATAGTTGAGCAAAAACACCAGCCCGATGAAGGCAAAGGCCGCGCCGGAAAGGGAGTAGATCACGTATTTGCGCCCGGCATACCGTGCCTTTTCATCCATGGAGTGCATCACCAAGGGCAGCGTCGTCAGCGTCAGCAGCTCATAAAAGAGATATAGGGACAAAAAGTCCTCGGAATATGCAACACCCAGCACCACGCCGTAGGCCATGAGCCAGAAGGCGAAAAAGCGGCTCTCATGCCCCTCGTGGGACATGTAGTCCAGGGCATATACCGTCACCAGAGGCCACAGGCAGGAGACGATAGCGCCGTATACCATGGATGCCCCGTCGATCCGCAGGGAGATGGAGAACGCCTCGGAAAAACGCACCAGGATGCAGGCCAGCAGATCTCCCCCATGCTGGTATGTCAGGACGATGCACAAAAAGGACAGGGCGGAGGTCAGCAGACACGCCGCCATGATATAGATGCTGCGCACCCGGCGGTTGACGGGATGCCAGATCAAAAGGCCCAGTCCCAGCAGGATAGGCGCCAATATGGGGAAAGTCAACAGCCGGTACACGGGCACACCTCTTCTCTTTTCATGTTCAGAACATTCCTCCCGCCAGTTCCCCCAGCCATTCCATCAGTCCGCCGGGGAACAGGCCCAGCAGCAGCGCCGCCGCTACGAAAACGATCATGGGCCAGAGCATCTGAGGCCCCACCTCCCGGCGCTCCACGATGAAGTCCCGGCCGGGGAAAAAGCCCCGGGTCACAATGGGCAGCAGATACCCGGCAGTCAGCACCGCCGAGAGCATCAGCACCACCAGTCCCGCAATGGCAAAGAGGCTGCCGCTGTCCAGCCCTGCGCTGAGCAGATACCACTTACTGACAAAGCCCGCCAGGGGAGGGATCCCGATCAGGGACAGTGCCGCCAAGGTAAAGCACCACATGGTGGTTGGCATCCGCCTGCCAATGCCCCGCAGCTGATCCACCCGGGTATAGTTGGTGGAGAGGATCACAGCGCCCGCCGCCAGGAACAGTGTATCCTTGGCCAGCGCGTGGAACACCATCTGCAAAAGGGCCGCCTGAACTCCCGCCGGTGTCAGCAGCAGCAATCCGAAGAGCACATAGGAGACCTGGCTCACCGTGGAGTAAGCCAGCCGCCGCTTGAACTGGTGATCCCGGTAGGCCAGCATAGACCCCACGAACACCGTGCACAGAGCCAAAACCATCAACACGATGATGGGCCAGCTGCCCCGGAGGAAATCCGCGCCGAACATGTAGTAGGTCACCCGGATCACTGCCAGGACGCCGCCCTTGGTAATGACGCCGGAGAGGACTGCCGACGCCGGAGCCGGCGCCACGGGATGGGCGGCCGGCAGCCAGGACTGCATGGGCATCATGCCCGCCTTGGCGCCGAAGCCCACGATCATCAGGCAGTACACCACCAGCAGCAGCTCCCGGTGCTCCGCTGCCCGGACGGGATCCACGGCGCCTCCGGCCACGAAGTCCGGCACTGCCAGATAGTAGGCCACGAAGAAGTAGCCAGCCAGCGCCATGCCCGCGCCGAAGACGGAGTAGCCCAGGTACTTGAAGCCCGCCCGCCGGGAGGCTGCCGTGGCGTTGTGGAGCACCAAAGGCACCGTCAGCAGGCTCATGAGCTCAAAGAACATATAGAAGGTAACGAAATTAGCGGACAGCGCCAGCCCCATCAGGATCCCCAAAGCCATGGTGTAAAAGCCCAAGAAGCTCTGTTCCCCGCCGGCATGGCGGATATAGGGGAAGGAAAACACCAGCACCGGCGCCCAAATACAGGCCACCAGCACCATAAAGAACTTGGCCAGCTGATCGCTGCAAAGGGCCATCCGCAGCTCTCCCTGGATGGTCAGCAGCTCCAGGGACTGCTGGGGCATCCAGCACACCGCCAGGGCCAAAAGGGCCGTAGCCGCCACCAGGGTCAACGTCAGCCGGTTGCGTACAGATTCTGTTTTTTGCCGGAACACGAAGATGCCCCCCACCAGGGGCAGCAAAATGGGTGCAAGCAGCAGCATGGATGTTCTCTCCGATCAAATGAGTCTCACACCGGTTTCAATCACGGCGGTAATGGGATGGTAGAAGATTCCCAGGACGAAAATACCCGCCATCAAAATCAGGGCCGCGGCAGTAAAGGAGTGGTCAAAGGCCGTCTCCGACGGCTGGATGTCCGCCAGGATCTGCCGCTCATCCTCCTCGGGCGGCTTGACCCAGATGGCCAGCAGGGCCGGCACATAGTACAGGGCATTGAGCACCGTGGAAAGGGCGATGGTCAGCAGGATCAGTGCCGTCTTCCCCGTAGGCAGGGCCGCGTTGGCAAAGTACAGCTTGGAGACGAAGCCTCCGAAAAGGGGGATGCCGATCATGGACAGGGCGCCTACGGTAAAGCCCGCACCGGCCACGATATCCCGGTACGCGCTGCCCCGCAGGTTTTTGAGGCTCTTGTGGTGGCCGCTGACGGCGCTGAGCCGTCCCGCGCAGGCAAAAAGCAGCGGCTTGCAGCAGGCATGGACCAGGATATGGAAGCAGGAAGCCACCACGCCCGCCAAGGTACCCAGTCCCAGGCCCATGAAGATATAGCCGATCTGCGCCACGGAGGAGTAAGCCAGCATCCGTTTGATGTGGTGCTCCCGCATAGCCCCCAGGGAACCGAAGATCATGCCCAGCACACCGAAGAGCAGCAGGATGTTGCTCACGCCCAGACTGGCCGTCAGCTCCACGGAGAACACCCGCACCACCATGGTCATGAGAAGGGCGATATATCCCTTGAGCACCAGGCCGGACAAAATGGCGGAGGACGCCGTGGTCGCGCCGCCGTGGGCATCCGGCAGCCACAGGTGGAAGGGGAACATGGCGCTTTTGATGCCAAGGCCCCCCACGATGAGGCCCACGGATATCAGCAGAGGCGTATGATAAGCGCCGGAAGCCGTCAGCTCTGCAATCTCCTCAGAAAGCGACGGCATCAGGAGATATCCGGTAATGCTGTTGAGGAGAGTCAGCCCGATGAGATAGAGCCCCGAGCCCAACAGGCTCATGAAAAGATAGCGGATGGTGGCCACCAGATTGGGGCCGTTGTCCTTGGCCATTACCAGGGCACAGGCGGCGATGGTGCTGATCTCGATAAAGACGTACCCGGTGAAAACGTCATTGGTATACACCAGGGACAAAAGAGACGCCGTCAGCAGGTTCACCATGGTGCAGTAAAAGCGCAGCTTCTCCGGCAGCACGTCGTGGAAAAGATCCCGCTTCCCCCCTGCCAGAGACAGGGCCATCACCGCGGCGAACACGGTGGCCAGCAGCGCCTGCCAGGGGCCGCACTTGATGGCGTTGCCGTAGGGGGCGATGAACCGGCCCATGGTGTATGTAAAGCTCAGCTGGTTTTCCACGGTATAGATCAGAACCACGCCGGAGAGGACGGCGATCACTGCGCACACAGCCACCGTCAGCCGGTAGGTCTTGCGCCCGTCAGAAAAGGCTCCGCACAGGATCCCCGTCAAAATTGCCAGGAAGATACACACAAAGGGGAGGTTTTCCGCAAAGGGGCGCATCACTCCTCCTCCTTCCTGCTCTGTTCCAGCAGATCCCGCAGCACCACCGTGCCATACTGCCGGTAGATCCGCTGGATCAGGGCCAGGGAAAAGGCCGTGATGCTCACAGACACCACAATGCCTGTCAGTACCAGGCCGCTGGGAATGGGGTTGATATACAGGGGATCAAAGCCCCGGTCTCCCACAATGGGGGCGATGCCGCCGTCGATATAGCCCAGGGAGGCCAGCAGCAAAAACACGGCGGAATCCATGATGTTGAAGCCGATGACCTTTTTCACCAGGTTCTGCTGGAGCAGCAGATTCATAAATCCGATGCCGAAGAGCAGCACGGCCACCACGGCGAACCGGTTTTGCAAAATGGTATCCAGCATCAGATCTCTCCTCTCGCAAACAGGGCGTAGAACCCGTACACCGTGCAGGCCACCACCAGTCCCACCGCCATGTCGATCAGCAAAATCATGCCCTCCAGATAATTGGGCAGGCCGTTGGCGCCGATGAAGATATAGGCGCCGTACAAAAGGGCGTAGAGCACCAAGCAAAAGGTGCGGGCGGCACTGTAAATCTGGCGGTTCATGATGATCCGGACCCGCCGGGGGCCGAAAGCGCAGGAAAAGAGGATCAGCCCTGCCCCCAGAATGGCACCGCCGGAAAAGCCGCCTCCCGGTGAAACCTCGCCGTTGAGCAGCACATAGATAGCAAAGAGAAAGATGAAGGGCGTCAGGATCAGACCCGCCTGACGCAAGATCACATCCCCGTGCTGCTCCAGCACGGCATCCTCCCGGGCCAGCCGCTCCAGATCCCGCTCATCGGTGTTCTTTTTGTCCCGCAGCAGCAGCATCATGACGCTGGTCACTGCCAAAAACAGCACGCAGCTCTCTCCCAGGGTATCAAAGCCCCGGTAGCTGATGATCATGGCGGTAACGGCGTTGGATGCGCCGGTCTCCTCCTCGCCGTATTCCAGATAGTGCTCGGAAACCTCGTTGTTGGTGGGATTGTCCGCCTCACCGAACTTAGGCATCTCCAGCACCGCCAGCAGCATAATGGCCACCAGCGCCACACAGATCCCCGCCGCCGCAATGGGATACCAGTTGAAAAAATTCTTCAGCCGCCGCTTCTCCCGGGTCTCAAACTCCTGATCCGTGGGACGGCTGAAGCGATGGGGGTGGCGCTCCATCACAAAGAGGGAGCGGTCCTTGGGCTCCCGTTCCCCATCCACCCAGATTACAAGGCGCTGACGCCAGGACTGCTTGTTGTCTTCCTTACGCATGCTTGTCATCCTTCAACGCATGGATCTTCTTCAAAGTCAGGAAAAAGAGGATGCTGGTGACGCCCGCGCCCACAGCGGCCTCGGTAATGGCCAGGTCCGGTGTCTGCAAAAGGCTCCACAGCACCGCCATCTGCAAGGAGAGGGCCGTGTAGACGATGACGGTGTTCAAAAGCCGCCGGCACAGCGGCGCCGCGATAGCGCAGACCAGGATGCCCACCAGCAAAATATACTGCAGGACGATCATCGCTCCTCCACCTCACATTCCTT
Organism: Dysosmobacter sp.; assembly: GCF_052306735.1. Classification (NCBI taxonomy): domain Bacteria; kingdom Bacillati; phylum Bacillota; class Clostridia; order Eubacteriales; family Oscillospiraceae; genus Dysosmobacter; species Dysosmobacter sp. Next base: position 10,181 of record NZ_DAWBAJ010000023.1, read on the forward strand.
TTCAATGTCGGAGATGGTAGAAACCTCCATCTCCGCGATGAGATGGCTGGCCACAGGGCTGGTCAGCCACAAAAAGAGGAAAATCAGCAGTGTCTTGGCAGCCGACAGCGTCCAGCCGTGGAGAAAAATCAAACCGATGAGGATGCAGAAGATCCCCAGGGCGTCTCCCACGGCGGCCGCGTGCATGCGGTTGAGCACGTAGTCCAATCGGAACAGGCCCAGCACGGCGGAGAAGAACACAAATACGCCGAAGGCCAGAAAAACCAGGCCAATTACACACAACACATTATGTACCATGCCGTTTTCCCCCCTGCCGGGACAGTTCCCGTCTGTTTTGATGCCGGGCGCGGCGGCTGAGCACCAGCCGGGACACCACCACTACCGTCAAAAAGTTCAGCAGGGCGTATACCAGCGCCACATCCACCAAAAAATCCTCCCGCAGCCGTACCGCCAGGATGGCCAGCTCCGCCACTACCAGCGTGCCCACCACATTCACCGCGATGATGCGGTCTGTAAAGCGGGGGCCCCGTACAGCCCGCACCAGTGCCGCCAGAATCAGCAATGCCAGCAGCACCGCCGCCCCGGAGAGGGCCGCGTCTGTCACCCTTGTCATACCTGCTCCTCCAGCTTCTCAAGCTTTTCCTGGAATACGCTCTTCTCGATACCCTCCGCCAAAGAGGCGTCCAGGGCGTGGACGCAGAAGCGCCCGTCCTCCGCCGCCACCGTGATGGTGCCGGCTGTCAGCGTGATGGAATTGGCCAGCAGGGCCCGCAGCCGGTCAGACCGGAGGGACGTATCAAAATACACCAGCACAGGCCGCATGTTCCGTCCCCGGGTGTAGATGAGCCGCATCACCACAAAGCCCGCTTTGAGCATCTCCGCCACCAGATAGCAGATATACCGCAAAAAGGCCCACACGCTCCCGATACTTTTGCGGCCCAGCTTCCACCGGTAATCCAGCACCTTGCGGCAAAACCACGTCATCAGCGCCGAGGCGGCCAGCCCCCACAGGCAGGTGTGCATGGAAAGTTCTCCCGCCATCAGGATCCACAGCAGGAAAAACAGCACAAACATCGCTTCCGCCTCCCTCTCTCTTCAAACTCCGAACCGCCGGAGCTTACTTCTGTCCCAGCCGGGCCACATAGTCTTTCACATACCGCATGAAATTCTGCGTCACCGGCGAAGCCATGCGCGCCTGGGGTACGCCCATGCCCAGCATGCGGTACTGGGCGGGGGCCAGGGGAACAGCCACCGTGTCGTTTTTGTAATGGCGCAGCAGCAGCTCCGGCAAAATGGACACCCCCAGTCCCACCGTCACCATGGAGATGATGGCGTAATCCGTGCAGGCAGTGAAGCGGATGTGGGGATATTGCGGCAGCTTTTTCAGGATATGGTGCACCTCGTGGTCATAGCTGGCCAAGGGCAGGATAAACTGCTCCGCCATCAGGGCATCCAGGGGGATCTCCGCTTTCTTTGCCAAGGGGTGGTCTTTTGGGAAAATCGCCAGCAGCTGATCCCGGTACAGGGGAATCCACTCAAAATTGTGATCCTCTCCTCCTGCGTAAATGCACAGGTCTGCCTCCCGGTTTTCCATCATGGTGTCGATGACGTCGCAGCCATCCTCCTTGATCTGGATCTCCACATGGGGATAGTCCTGCTGAAACTCCCGGAGGATGTCCGGCAGCCAGTAAGTGGCTACACTGGGGAACGCCGCAATGCGGATGCGGCCGGTGTCCGCCCCCTTGATTTTGGAAATGTACTGCTCCAACGATTCATTGGTGCTCAGCAGGTGCCGGATGGTAGGCAGCAGCATCTCCCCCTCTGTATTGGGCATGATGCCGGAGGAAGTCCGGGTCATCAGGGGAAATCCCACCTCTTCCTCCAGCGACTGCATCATGTGACTGATGCCGGACTGGGTGTAGCCCAACTCCTCCGCCGCCTTGGAGAGGCTTCCCAGCTCCACCGCGCGGACAAACGCCTCATATTTCTTGATGTTCATGTACCTTCCTCCGGGGGGCAGGTCATTCCGCTCCCGCATATCCGCTCATACAAACTGGACATTCTCAAATAGCTATTTTTATGGTACCTTAACATAGGGGAAAAGGCAAGCAGATTTTCGTCCTTCCTCGCAGACATTTCCAATGGTTCTCTTTTCGCCCCTTTCGGGGCGCTTTTTTCATAAAATCCCCTCCCAAAGGAGGGGATTCTTTTTGTCATATGGGACGATTCCCCCTGCATACGTTTGCAGGAAAGGAGGAATGTTCCGCATGACGATCCATGTGGTGCGCTCTGGAGAAAGCGTTGCCTCCATCGCGGAAATCTACGGAGTGGATCCAGTCCGCCTGGCATCCGACAACAGTGTGCCGTCCTCCGGTGCCCTGGCGGTAGGACAGACGCTGGTGGTTCGTTTTCCCGCGCTGGTACATACGGTGCAGCCCGGAGAAACGCTGCAAGCAATCGCCTCCGCCTATGGCGTCACGGTCCGCAAGCTCTGGCAGAACAACTGGTCCCTTGGCGGCCAGTGGGCTCTGACACCCGGACAGCAGCTGGTGATCTCCTATGAGACGCAGCCTGACCGCAGCGGCGTTTTCAACGGCTACGCCTATCCCTTCATCGCCGAAACCCTGCTGGCCCAACAGCTGCCCTTCCTATCCTGCCTCTCGCCCTTTACCTACGGTATCACGGCAGAGGGAGGGCTGGTACCCCTGGAGGACCAGGCCCTGCGCAGGGCAGCGGAAGACCGGGGAGTGCACACCGTGCTGCACCTGTCCACGCTGACGGAGGACGGCCAGTTCGACACCCAGCGGGGCGCTCTGGTGCTGACGGACGAAGCCGTCCGCCGCCGCCTGACGGCGGAGCTGCTGGCGGTGCTGGAAGCCAAGGGCTACGCAGGCGTAGATGTGGACTTTGAGTACCTGCCCGGAGATCTGGCGGGGGCCTACGCGGGATTCCTGGCAGAGCTGCGGCAGCTGCTCTCCCCCCGGGGCGTGTTCCTCTGGGCGGCCCTGGCTCCCAAGACCTTTGCTGAGCAGCCCGGCCTTCTGTATGAAGGCCACAGCTACGGTGCCGTGGGCGCGGCGGTGGACGGGGTGCTGCTGATGACCTATGAGTGGGGCTACACCGCCGGCCCCCCTATGGCGGTGGCACCGCTGCCCAATGTCCGGGCGGTGCTGGACTACGCCGTTACGGAGATCCCCCGGGAAAAGATTTTGCTGGGCGTCCCCAACTACGGGTATGACTGGCCGCTGCCCTTTGTTCAGGGCGTCACCCGGGCCCGCTCCATCTCCAATCAGGAGGGCATCGATCTGGCCCTGCGCTACCGCATCGCCATCCAGTTTGACGACTCCGCCCAATCCCCCTACTTTTATTATACGGCGGAGGACGGCACCGTCCATGCCGTATGGTTTGAGGACGCCCGAAGCCTTTCCGCCAAGCTGTCGCTCATCTCGGAATACGGGTTGCTGGGAGCGGGCTTCTGGAATCTCATGCGCCCCTTCTCCCAGACCTGGCTGACTCTCTCGTCACTCTATGACATAGCGGATTAGACCGCTCTGCAAAATTTCCCCGTGTGGTTTTTCCCTCCGGTGTTGTATGATAAAATGAACAACATCGATAGAGAGGAGGGCCGGCCATGCACAGATCTCCCGCCCGGATTGCCGCTGTGCTCCTGGGCGCCATGTTTCTTCTTTTGACCTGGCTTTTGTATAAAGGAGACTTCTGGTCTCTGCACACACCGCAGCAAAAGGTGGACGCCATCGTGGAGTACGCCTCCGCGGAACCGGAGGACACCTCCAGCCTTAGAGCCGTCCTCCACCCGGAGGTGGTGTTTGACGAAACCATAGGCGACCGCCGCATCCTGGTTTTTACCGACACGGAGATTGACGGCCTTGTGGGCCAGATCCAGTTCCGCCGCGGGCTGCTGGGCGGCTGGCAGCCTCTCTCCGCCTCTTACCATGCAGGGGGCGTGATCCGGAGCACCGCTTTGAAAGACCGGAACATCCGTGTGGTCTACGCCGTGGACTGTCCGCCGGAAGTAGCTCATTATATGGTAGCGCCGGTGGAGAACCAGCCGGAGACCGTCATGGCAGAGGGGGATGTCACTGCCTCCCGCTTCTTCCACGTCTACAAGACGGACCGGGACTTCTTCCCCTCCATCTACCTCTACGATACCCAGGGAAATCTTCTGGACTCTGCGGACTACCTGGCCACGGATCAGAGCATCCCCTCCCCCTCCATCGGCTCCGCGGAGACGGATCTGGTGTACTGGTTCTGCGCCGTGCTGCTGGCGGTAGGCTATGTGATCGTCAAATACCTGTGGGATCTGGGAGGCCCATCTGCCAAAAAGGAGGAGACTGTCCCCTGACAGTCCCCTCCTTTTTCAATCTCTGCCCAAAACCGGCACGCTCAGGCCTTTCCCTCCCGGGGCACTGCCGCTGCTTCCACATCGGCGGCAGTAATCCCCATCAGATCCTCTTTTTCCACGTGATCCAGCTTGGCAATGCGGTTGGCCTGACACACCAGGATCCGTTCAAACAGATTCCGTACGCCCCGGGCGTTGCCGAAGGCCGCCGGATCCCGGGCCGCTTCCGCCAGCAGACGCTCCGCCGCCTCTCGGGCCTCAGGAGAGAGCTGGTAGCATGCCTTTTTGCACTGGCGCTCCAAAATCTCCAGCAGTTCCGGGGCGGTGTAGTCCGCAAAGTGCAAAAAGCGGTTGAACCGGGATTCCAGTCCCGGATTGGAGTGGATGAACCGCTCCATCAGCTCCTCATATCCCGCCACGATCACCACCAGGTCATCCCGGTGGTCCTCCATGGCCTTGAGAATGGTGTCGATGGCCTCCTGGCCGAAATCGTTTTCTCCGCCTCCGTTGAGAGCATAGGCCTCGTCGATGAACAGCACGCCCCCCAGGGCGGCGTCCACCACTTTTTTCGTCTTGATGGCGGTCTGACCCACGTAGCCTGCCACCAGGCCGCTGCGGTCTACCTCCACCAGCTGCCCCTTGGAGAGGATGCCCAGGGTGTGGTAAATCCGGGCCATCAGCCGGGCGATGGTGGTCTTGCCGGTGCCTGGGCTGCCGGAGAACACCATATGCAGGCTCAGATCAGCAGTGGGCAATCCATGCTCCCGGCGCAGGGCCTCCACCTTTGCCAGGTCAATGAGGTCGTGCACCTCCCGCTTTACCGCCTGCAAGCCGGTGTAACCATCCAGCTCCGAGAGCAGATCCTCCAGCTTTTCCGGTGCCGCCTGCTCTTCCTCCTGTTTGGGAGGGCGGACTGCCTGGGATTTTTCCATCTCCCGGGCATCGTTCTCCGGAGCAGACGATTTGGACGGCGTGGGAGCTGCCGGGGCCGGTGTTCCCCAGAAATCCATCCCCATGCGGCGGAGATTGTGCTCCGCCATGGTTCGGATCACCTCCATCTGTTCGGAGATGATCTGATCTTTTCTCCTGCGCTCATCGCGATCCATGGCATCTCATCCTTTCATCAGCTCTGTATGGGCCAGCGCCCGGAACAAGCACACGGCGATCAATCCCGTCAGCGCTCCGCTGAAAATCGATACGCCCAGCAAAACCGGCAGATAATAAAGGGGCGCGGTGTTGCCCAGAGTCAGGATCGCCGCCGCCACCTGGCCGCAGTTGTGGGCTGCGGCACCACCCACGGATACGCCGTAAACGGACAGTCTCCGCACATGGGAGAGCAGGATCATCACCAGCATGGCGGTAACGCCTCCCATCAGGGAAAAAATCAGGGCGTTGAGGTTTCCGGCAAACAGCGATCCCAGGATGCACCGGGCCGTCAGGATCATGAGAGCCTGCCTGGCTCCCAGGGCGTAGAGGGCAAAGAGGGTCACGATGTTGGCAAGGCCCAGCTTGATCCCCGGCAGGGGGATGGCGGCAGACAGGGGGATAAAATTCTCCATATAGGAAAGGGCCAGCGCCAGGGCGGTGAGTACCGCGCACAGCGTCAGTTCCCGGGTGGTAAGCTTCATGGTCTCCTCCTCATCCGATCACGGCATCCACGCCGCTGTCCGCCCCGCCGGTGAGTACCACAGATACCCGGGCCGGCAGGCACACGATGCTCTGGCCTGAGCGGGTGATAGTACCGGTATGAACGCAGTCCTGGGTAGGACAGTCGGAGGACACCATGCAGGCCCCCTCCCGGGTCAGCTCCAGATGCAGCGTGTAGCCTCCCGCCTGGAGCACCCGCTCCTCCGGTTCCGCCAGGGCCGAGAGATCCACCCGCTCCTGCTCCTCCCCGTCCACAGAGATCACCGCTGTGAGGCCGCCCTCTCCGCCGCCGCTCCAGAACACAGCGGCGCAGGCGATGGCCAGCGCCACCACCACGGCTGCCACCAGGGCGTCCCAAACCCGGGGACGCAGCTCAGGAGACCGTTTCACAGGTATATCCGCTCCCTTCATCCAGGGTAAATGCGTCGGCGATGCCCTCCGTCACCAGCACCCGTCCGTCCTGCGTCACCAGCACCAGGTCAAAGTCATATCCGCCGGTACGCCAGAAGTCCAGGGCCTTTTCCTCCCCCATGACGAACAGCGCCGTGGAAAAGGCGTCGCACATGGTGCCGCCGCCGGAGGCCCGGTCCGACACCACGGTGACGGAGGTCAGTCCGCTCTCCGCGGGGTATCCGGTAGCAGGATCGATAATATGGTGATACGTTTTCCCGTTGTCTTCAAAGTACCGCTGATAGCCGCCGGAGGTGACGGCAAAGGCATCCGAAAGCTCCAGCACTCCCACCAGGGCATTGCTGTCCTCCGGGTTGGCGGGATCCTGTACGCCCACCCGCCAGAGGCCGCCGTCGGGCCGGGTGCCCTTGGCGTAGATGTTGCCGCCCAGCCGGGCCAGGCCCCGGGGGATGTCCCACTTTTCATACAGGTCAGCCACCACGTCGGAGGCATATCCCTTGGCAATGGCGCCCAAATCGATCTGGGTGCCCGCATCCAGTTCCACGCCGTCCGCCGTCAGATGCACATGTTCCATGCCCACATGGGTCAGCAGTTCATCCAGCTCCGCTTGAGAGGGCACCCGGTAGGCATCCTCTGTAAAGCCCCAGGCGGAGGATACCGGCGCCAAGGTGATGTCAAAGGCGCCGCCGGTGGCCTGGCTGTACTCCATGGCCTTTTCAATAAGAGCCCGCACCTCCTCATCCGCGGCTGCGGCATCTCCGCTGTTGATGCGGGAGACGGCGCTATCCTCCCGAGTCCGGGAGAGCAGCGCCTCCAGCCGGTAGATCTCATCCTCCGACGCAAAAGCCGCGTCGGAGCTGTTTTCCCCGTAGGTACTGCAGATCATCACGGTATCCATGGCGAACACCTGCACGCTCTCCTCCGCCTCGTCCGGGCTGATGAGCGTGCCGCAGCCGGAGAGGGCCGCGGCTGCCGCCGCTGCCATCAACATGGCCATCAAACGCTTTGATTTCATAATATTCCCCCGCTGTTTTGCAGAAAATTCCGATTGATTGAGTATACCATGAATGTGCACATATCTCAACAGCCAATCCCCTGCTGTAAAATTGCGAAAATTTTCCTTTCAATGGGAACTTCTCCCGAAATTTTACAGTCTATAATCTGGAAGTACACCTTTTCGCCCCACCCCCCGCAAAAACCAGTGTGAATGACTTGCAAAATCGTTTGAAATCTGCTATACTACTTCAATGTGTCGGCAGATATCAGTGCATTTGCCGTGTAATTCCCAATTAAAATACCCTGGAGGTTGTTATAAATGGGCAAGAATCCAAACAGCAAGGCCAAGCCCGTCAAGCGGGACGAGCCTATGACCAGCGCAATGAAGTTTTTTCTGTGCGGCTGCGTGGCAGAGCTCTATCTGCTGGTAGTCCGCCGGTTCTATATCAACGGAACGCTGGAGCAGGTGGTTGCCTGGGACAGCTACCTCAACTATCTTCTGTATGTGGGCATCGGAGTGGCCGTTCTTGGCGCCATTCTCTCTGCTGTGTGGCATAAGCTGCCCAAGCGGCGTGCTATTGGCTGGGGCGTTCTGGCTGCCGGTGTGTTCCTGGCTGTGGCCAACTACCTGATCCGAGCCTATGTGGCTGCCGCCGTTACGCTTTTGTGCGTGATCGTCCCCGTGGTGATGCTGCTGGGGATCCTGTGGAGCCTCTATGACCGGGAGTGTGCCTGGTCGCTGACCATTCTGGGCGCCTCTTTGATCCTGCTGTGGATCTGCCGCCGGGAAATGAACAGCATGTATCTGGGCACCACGGTCAAGGTTCTGGCCGTTATCTATATCATCCTGTTGGCGGCTATGGCCTTCATGGCCCATCAGGCGGACAAAAACAGCGGCCTGATCGGAAAACTGCGGGTTCTGCCTGTGGACGCGGATGTACTGCCCGTTTATGTGGCCTGCGGTCTTTCCGCTGCCGCCATGGCGGCAGCTCTGGTGAGCACCACCGTTGCCTACTATGCCATCTGGGCCCTGGCCATCGTAGCCTTTGCCCTGGCTGTTTACTACACGGTCAAGCAGCTGTAAGCCTTTCAAAAAGCCCCGGAGCCATAGGCTCCGGGGCTTTTTTATGTGCCGAATCAAAGGGGTGGCCTCACTGATAGTAAAACCCCAGGATCTTTTCATGGGGCTGCGTAAACTCCCCCAGGCGAATGTCCATCCCAATTTCAAAAGCCCGATCCCAGGGGAAGCGGTAGTTGGTCAGCTCCACGCCGCCCCAGCCCCGCTCGGTATAGGACTCCAGGTTAGAGATAAAGTTGCTGTGCTCCAAGTTCTCCACCACATCCGCTGTAGCGGCGTCCATGCCGCTCTCCAGCCGGGACTGCACCGCTTCCAGATCGATAGCGGGCTGCCAGAAATTGTCGGGATTTCCCCCAAGATCATTGCGGATATAGGCGATGAGCTCCTCCCGCACCACATTCTTATAGCAGAAGTCCTTCAGGATACTGTCCGCCAGCGTCCGGGCAAAGGCCCGCTCCGTGGCTTCCGTCTGCTCTCCATGATGGAGGAACGCGTATCGGGCCACGCCGTGGCTGAGGGCTGTGCCGGTGACGATGGCCATATCCAAAAAGCCCGCGTAGCTCAAAAGCCACCCAAGCTCCGTCTCCTCCGTCAGCGCATCGTGGAACGCGGTACCGTATGTGCCGTTTCCGGCGTCAATGAGGACCACGGGCATTCCGGCTTTCCGACAGTCGTTGAGATCTGCGATCAGCGCCTCATAATACGCCGCCTTCTGCGCCTCATCGGCAGGCTGGGTCAACACCAAGATCCGCAGTTCTTCCGCTCCCGGATCCGCCTCTGTCAGGCCGAAGAAGTCAAAATGCTCCTCCATAATGGTGGTCAGGGGCTGATAGTCATAATCGCAGGCAGGCTGGTCCTCCGTGCCGCCGTAATAGCGCACACTCACATTCACCCCCTGCCAGCCGATCTCATCCAAATACAGCCGGGCAATGGCCTTGAAGGCCAGGTCATCCACCCCGGAGAGGAGGGCATCCCCCTCCCGCAGGAGGCTGCGCAGATAGGCAATTTCGTTTTTCTGGATACTGTCCTCCACGGAGGAGTCGTCAATGCCGATGAGAACGTGGAAATTCTCATATCCGGGCCGGGACACCGTCTCCAGCATCTGATCCGAGAGGCTCAGCTTCCGGGTTCGGGCGGAGAGATACTCCGCCACTTCCCACTCCTCCAAGCCGAATTCCGACAGTGCCAGCACTGTGCCGCCGGAGCCAAGACGGTAGTCCGCTTCAATGTTGGAGATGGTCAACTTCTCTCCCTCCAGAACCGGACGCCCTGCCATACCATAGGAGCGCAGGGCGTTATAACCCTCCAGATCCCAGTGGTCATATCCCACCGTGGGGGCCAGGCGCATGACACTCTCCAGCAGCCAGACCTGGTTGTCCGCATCCGCCGCCAGAGCCGCCAGCAGGTTGTCCAGCAGGGCCTCCTCCGTTAACGTGGTGCCGTCGGAGAGGGTGACGGGCTCTGACTCCCACAAGGACCGGGAGTTCACCAGTCCGCCGGAGAGCAGCTGATCCAGGGAGAGGATATAGCGGTCACAGCCCGCCGCCTCCTGGGCCAACACCCACTCATAGAGATCCGCCCGGTCGCCGTACTGGGTGCCGTTTTCATTGAGGGGCTGATCCTGCAGCCGGGTGCGGTAGTCGTCCGCTTCCGGCATAGCCAGCTCATAGCCCAGGGAGTCCGCCAGATACACCGCCCGTTCCACGTTATCCGGTCGGTCGTCCAGGGGGACATAGGCAATGACCGGCTCATCGGTGGGTGCGGACTCCTGATCCACCGGCTCCGTGCGCACCGCCCCGCAGCCGGAGAGCAGCAAGCAGGCCAGCATCGCTGCTAATAATCTTTGTTTCATACCGTCTCCTTTGTAAAAAACGCGGAGCCCGCAATATCTGCGGGCTCCGCGCAGTCATTGACGCCTCGCAGAGTCAGGACTCAGTAAGCCACGCCCCAGTAGATGTCCGTCTTGCAGGGCTTGCCGCACACGGGGCACACGCCCTCGGTTCCGCTCTGCTGGAGGGGCATGCACCGGGAGGTGACGCCGGCCCGCTCCTTCATGGCCAGCTCACACTCCAGGGAGCCGCACCACTTGGAACGCAGGAAGCCGCCCGGCCCTTCCGCAATGGCCTTGGCCTCTTCGGGAGTCTTGATATCGAAGGTGTTCTCCTCCCGGTTCTTGAGGGCCATGGCAAAGAGATTGTCGTGAACGGCATCCAGCAGCTCCTGCACCTTGGTCTCCAGCTCGCTGAGCGCCACAAACACCTTCTCACCGGTATCCCGGCGGGCGATGACGCACTGCTCTTTCTCCAGATCCTTGGGGCCGATCTCCACCCGCAGGGGCACGCCCTTCATCTCGTATTCAGCGAACTTCCAGCCGGGAGAGTTGTCGGAATCGTCCATCTTGGAGCGGATACCGGCGGCCTTCAGACGGTCCCGCAGGGCAGCGGCAGCGTCCAGCACACCGGGTTTGTGAGCCGCCACGGGAATCACCACCACCTGGACAGGGGCGATGCGGGGAGGCAGCACCAGGCCGTTATCGTCGCCGTGGGTCATGATGATGCCGCCGATCATCCGGGTGGAAACGCCCCAGCTGGTCTGGTGGGGATGGTGGGGCTGGTTGTCCTTACCGGCAAAGGTAATATCAAAAGCCTTGGCGAAGCCGTCGCCGAAGTAGTGGCTGGTGCCGGCCTGGAGGGCCTTGTGGTCGTGCATCATGCACTCCACGGTGTAGGTCTCCTCGGCGCCGTTGAACTTTTCCTTATCGGTCTTGCGGCCCCGGATCACCGGCATGGCCAGGACGTTTTCCATAAAGTCGGCATAGATGTTCAGCATCCGCATGGTCTCTTCCCGGGCCTCTTCGGCAGTGGCGTGCATGGTGTGGCCCTCCTGCCAGAGGAACTCCCGATGGCGCAGGAACGGACGGGAGGTCTTCTCCCAGCGCAGCACGGAGCACCACTGGTTGTAGAGCTTGGGCAGGTCACGCCAGGAGTGGATAATATTGGCGTAGTGCTCGCAGAAGAGGGTCTCGGAAGTGGGCCGGACACACATACGATCCTCCAGCTTCTCACTGCCGCCCATGGTGACCCAGGCGCACTCCGGGGCGAAGCCCTCCACATGATCCTTCTCCTTCTGGAGGAGGGACTCCGGGATCAGAACGGGAAGATACACGTTCTCATGCCCCGTCTCCTTGAACCGCCGGTCCAGCTCCGCCTGGATATTCTCCCAGATGGCGTAGCCGTAGGGGCGGTAGATGAAGAGGCCCTTGACGGAGGTATAGTCAATGAGCTCTGCCTTTTTGCAGACGTCGGTATACCACTGGGCAAAATCCACGTCCCGGCTGGTAATGGCGTCTACCTGTCTTTTATCCTGTGCCATATCTCTCAAATCCTTTGCTTCTTTATTATGAAATCACGGGTGAATGTGCGGTTTTCACTGAATTTATATTGTATCGGTTCCACCCGGAAATGTCAACCGCTACGGGGCCCCCACCGGGGCAAAATACCCGCTTGGCCGTCCATGCCGCCCTGTCCGGGCAAAAAGAAGCGGAGCGCAGCGCGCTCCGCTTCTCAAGAGACTGGTTACTTGGCGTATTCCACCACTTTGGTCTCCCGCAGGACATGAACCTTGATCTGACCGGGGTACTCCATTTCCTCTTCGATCTTCTTGGCCAGATCCCGGGCCAGAATGACCATCTGATCCTCGGACACCTGCTCGGGCTTGACCATGACCCGCACCTCGCGGCCAGCCTGGATAGCGTAGGCCTTATCCACACCGGGATAGGAGCCGGTGATGGTCTCCAGCTGCTCCAGCCGCTTGATGTAGTTCTCCAGGTTCTCCCGCCGGGCACCGGGCCGGGCAGCGGAAATGGCGTCTGCCGCCTGTACCAGGCAGGCCACAATGGTGCGGGGCTCTACATCGTTGTGATGGGCCTCAATGGCGTGGATGATGTCGTCCCGCTCCTTGTACTTGCGGGCAAACTCCACGCCCAGGGAGACGTGGGTACCCTCCAGCTCGTGATCCACGGCCTTGCCCAGGTCGTGGAGCAATCCGGCACGCTTGGCGGCCTGGACATCGGCGCCCAGCTCCGCGGCCATCATACCGGCGATATGGCTGACTTCGATGGAGTGCTGGAGCACGTTCTGGCCGTAACTGGTACGGTAGTGGAGCCGGCCCAGCATCTTCACCAGCTCCGGGTGCAGGTTCCGCACACCGCACTCAAAGGTGGCGCGCTCGCCCTCGGCCTTGATGGTGGCCTCCACCTCCCGGCGGGCCTTCTCCACCATTTCCTCAATATGGGTGGGATGGATCCGGCCGTCGGCGATGAGCTTCTCCAGAGCCAGGCGGGCGATCTCACGCCGCACAGGCTCAAAGCAGGAGACAGTGATGGCCTCCGGCGTATCGTCGATGATGAGATCCACACCGGTGAGGGTCTCGATGGTACGGATATTGCGGCCTTCGCGGCCGATGATACGGCCCTTCATCTCGTCATTGGGCAGGGGAACCACACTGACGGTCATCTCGGCCACCTGATCGGCGGCGCACCGCTGAATGGCCTGCGCCACCACTTCCCGGGCGCGGGCCTCGCACTCTTCCTTCATCCGGGACTCCACCTCTTTGATCTTGAGGGCAGTCTCGTGGGTCACTTCCGCTTCCACCTGATCGATGAGGTACTGCTTTGCCTCCTCCGCGGTAAAGCCGGAAATGCGCTCCAGCATCTCAGTCTGGCTGCGCTTGATGACCTTGATCTCTTCATTTTCCTTGTCCAGAGCGGCGTGCTTCTGGGCCAGGGACTCTTCCTTCTTTTCCAAAGCCTCGGTCTTGCGGTCGAGGCTCTCTTCCTTTTGCTGCAGACGATTTTCCTGCCGCTGCAGGTCGGCTCTGCGTGACTTCTCTTCCTTCTCGTATTCGCTGCGGTTTTTCAAAATCTCTTCTTTGGCTTCCAGCAGTGCCTCTTTCTTCTTAGTTTCGGCGCTCTTGATGGCCTCATTGATGATGCGCTTTCCCTCTTCTTCTGCGCTTGAGATTTCCTTTTCGGACACATTCTTCCGATAGCGAATACCGAGAGGGAAGCAAATCACACCGCCGACCACCAGCCCGATCAGGGCGATGACGATTTCCACGGTTGGTGATACCTCCTCATTGATTCCGGTATTGATTCGCTGTATATGCAGACCGGGCCGGCAAACGGCCCGGCCGCACAGTTCAGAAAACAATCGGACGGCACCCCTGCTGTCCTCCGATGATTATCCGTTTTTAGTTTAATCGTTTGAAGTGGCCCTGTCAAGCAAAAGTGTGGGTTTGGTCATACCCGTCCGGATTTTGGCTTGAATGGTCCCCAGCCTTTTCACTGTGCCTCGATATAGGCCGCGGCGGCATAGCCCACAGTCTCCCCATAGTGAACCACATACCACCCTTCCCACTCGCCGTAGATGGTGACAGGGGCTCCATTGGGCAGATTGGCCAGGATGTTCCCGGAGGAATCCGGATAATCCCGCAGATTCAGCGTTCCATAGCCCACATTCACCCTGCCCTGCACCGGCTCCATGGGATAGATAAAGGGCAGGCCAAAAAACTCCGTCAGGGCCCGGGCCAACTGCTGGGCGATGGCGTCCCGGTGTCCCTCCACCCACTGGGCGTCGGCGTAGTTGTCGTGATATCCGATCTCTACCAGCACCGCCGGAAACCGGGGCTGACGCACCTCGCCCAGCGAAGTGGTGGCCCGGGTGGTGACTTTCCGGGGAAGCGGATAAATCTGCCGGAGCTCCTGGGCAATGAGCTCCGCCCCCCGCTGCCCCTCGCTGCTGCCGGGATAGTAGAAAGCGATGATCCCCCGCTCCTCTCCGTAGCGCCCCTCAGGGGCAGCGTTGGAGTGCAGGGCCAGATAGAAGTCATACTCCCCGGCGTTGGCCTCCCGGATGGAAGAGGCGGCGGTCATCTCCGGGCGGTTTCGCCGGTACCGGATCCCGTTGGAGAGCAGATAGGGCTCCAGGGCATCCGCCAGCAGATTCATATTGTACTCCTCTGACCCGCTGCCGGTGACATATTGATTCCACTCCTGGGTGGACGGGCTCAAATAGATAATGGGCATGGTCTCCCCTCCTCATTTTGATTGCCTGTATTCCATGGATATGGCAATCCGGCAAAAAATGTGCTACACTGGGGAAAATCAACTGCCGCAGGAAAGGAACGCCACCATGAAAACACAACGGGACTATCCTAAATACACCGTCACACCCAAGGCGGAGGCCGCCATTCTCCGGGGCCACCCCTGGGTCTACGACGCGGAGGTACTTGCTGCTGAAGAGGGCGCGGAAAACGGCGGTCTCGTGGATGTGGTCAGCAAAAAGGACCGGTACCTGGGCACCGGCTTTTTGTCGGAGCACTCCAAGATCCGCGTCCGCCTGATCTCCCGCAATGCCAACGACCGGTTTGATGCGGCCTTCTGGCAGCGCAAGCTCCGCTGGGCATGGGATTACCGCAAGGCTGTCATGTCGGCGGAGGATCTGGACGCCTGCCGCATTATCTTCGGAGAGGCGGATGCCTTCCCGGGCCTGACCGTGGACAAGTTCCACGATCTTCTCTCCATCCAGGTTCTCTCCGTGGGCATGGAGCGCATCAAGGATCACCTGATCCCGGAACTGGTGTCCATTCTCCGGGAAGACGGCCAGGCCATCCGGGGCGTCTTTGAACGCAACGACGTGGCATTGCGGGAAAAAGAAGGCCTTGCACAGGAAAAGCGCTGGTTCCCCCTGCCGGGAGAGGCTGTGCCGGATTCCCCCATAACGGAGATCATGGAAAACGGCGTGAAATACCTGGTGGACGTGGAAAACGGCCAGAAAACCGGCTTTTTCCTGGACCAGAAGTACAACCGCCGGGCAGTGGCCCGCCTGGCCAGGGGCCGCACGGTGCTGGACTGCTTCACCCACACCGGCTCCTTCGCCCTCAACGCCGCCATGGGCGGCGCCGCCCACGTCACCGCCGTGGACGTGTCGGAATCCGCCGTGGAGATGGCCCGGGCCAACGCGGAGCGCAACGGCCTGGACGGCGTGATGGAATGCGTGGCGGCCAATGTCTTTGACCTGCTGCCCGCTCTGGAAAAGGAGCCCAAGCGCTACGACTTCATCATCCTGGATCCGCCGGCCTTCACCAAGTCCCGCAAGACGGTGCACAACGCCCTGGCCGGCTACAAGGAGATCAACTACCGGGCCATGCGTCTGCTGCCCCGAGGCGGCCTGCTGGCCACCTGCTCCTGCTCCCACTTTGCAACGGAGGAGAAGTTCGTGGCCATGCTCCACGACGCCGCCCGGGACGCCGGGGTGCAGCTGCGGCAGATCGAAGCCCGGCAGCAATCCTGTGACCACCCCATCCTCTGGGGGGTGGAGGAGACCAATTATCTGAAATTCTACCTCTTCCAGGTGGTGTAAGGCTCCGCAGCTTTTCCGCTTTTACCAAAAAACCAGGACGCGCGATGGCGCGTCCTGGTTTTTTCTTGTTCCGGAATGGACTCAGCCGCCCACTTCCACCACATAGACCACGCCGTCCTTGACGTGGAGGTTGAAGGTGTCCGCATAGGCCCTGGCCGCATCCAGGGTGATCCACATCCGTCCGTCGGAGTTGTAGCACAGAACGGTGTTGGGATCCAGGGTATACGTCCTGCCGCCGAAGGTCACGGCGGAGGTGCCGATCCAGGAGCTGGCGGGCACATTGCGCAGCTCCGTCAGCTTGGACATGGATACGAAGCCCGTACCCTGGGAATTCAGCTTGGCCGTCACGAAGTCGCCGGATTTGACACCGTAGCGCACACCGAAGGGACCCACCCGCTGGTCGGAGCCGTTGCCAAACTCCAATCCCACGCGGTCATCCCACTTGGAGCCCACAACATTGCCCTCGTCGTCATACACCGGCGACTGGGTGCTCTCCACAAAGACGCGGCCCACCAGCTGATCCACAGTCCGGTTCAGGACAATGAGATCCACTTCACCGGCCCAGTTGGCCCGGGCGTAGAGGATCTGGCTGTCCGGCACCTGATCCATCGTCAGCTGATTGATGCCGATGGCCCTGCCGCCGTCAAAGATCAGGACATTTTCCGCCAGAGGCCGGCTGCCCATTCTCCTGGCGCTCACCAGTAGGTCGCCGGAGAGGCCGTTCTTCTGATCGCTCAGGGAGACCTTTTCCTTCTGGCTGGCCGCAATGCGCACCGCCTGACCGTTGTGCTCGGCGGCGCCGGGCACGTTGTCCAGCTGGATGGTGCTGCCGCCGCAGACCAGGTAGACTTTGCCGTCCCAAACCACGCCCACGGCGTTGGAGCGGGTGGCGTTGGCGCTGGGATCCGCCGCTCCGGCCACCTGGCCGTCCACCGTCAGCAGCAGGGTCACTGCATCGCCGGGCTTGTATCTGGACAGGCTCTCCACCGCTGTGGGCAGCACGTTGAAGGTGTGGCCCAGGGCTGTGATGGTAGTGGGAGACTGGGGATTGGGCGCGCAGTTCTCATAGTAAACCGTGATGCGGGTATCGCACACCCGGATGGAATTGGTACCGGGGGCATAGACCGCCACATCGTTCTTGCGCAGGTCTGCGATGGTGGCAGGTGCGCCGTTCTTGTAAATGGTATAGTTGTTGTTGCCTGCCAGGGCGCTCAAGCCGGCCGCAGAGCCATCCTCCGTGATGATGACCGCCGCGGACGTGCTGGAGCTGCTGCCGCCGCTGTTGGGCAGGAACGTCAGAGCCTTTCCATCCGCCGTCTGGACCACCCGGCCATGGGTACCCACCAGGGTCGTATCTCCCACCGCATGAACCATGGGATAGATCTTGCCGTCGCTGGTCTTCATGGTGCCGGCGCCGCCGTCCACGGACACCAGATCCGTCTCCTCGCTGAGGGTATACAGGGTGCCGCCCTCGGCGCCCTCCATCTCCAGGAGATTGCGGAACAGACGGGCCGCCTGTCCTCTGGTAAGGCCGGCGTTTCCATTGGTGGATACGCCCTCGGTCAGGCCGATGGTGGCCGCTACCGCCATATAGCTGTCCGGCCAGACACCGCCGATATTTTCGTCCTTATACCCCAGGATCCGCAGCAGCACAGTCACGGCGTGTCCCACCGTAACGGTGCGTTCAGGATAGAAGCGCCCGTCGGGATAGCCGGAGATGATGTTCTTGCCTTTTGCCGCCATGTTGATATAGCTGGCCGCCCAGTGAGAGGGCTTCACATCCGGGAAAACTGTCACCGTGCTGTACCGCCCCAGCTCACTGGAGCCGTTCATGGCGTAAACCGCCATCTTGCAGAACTGTGCCCGGTTCAAAACGGTACCGGGCCGGAACGTGCCGTCTGCGTATCCGTCCAGGACGCCCATCAGCCGCAGCACCTCCGCCGACTGCCGGATCGTGGGATCCGACACATCGGAAAAGCGGGTGGTGGCCGCCGCTGCGGGCAGCATGAGGCTCAGTGCCGCGCAGACAGCCAGCACCCAGGCCAAAAATCTTCGTTTCATATCGTTCCCTCCTTATTCTGCCCGCAGCGCTTCCACAGGCTGGAGCTTAGACGCCTTTGCCGCCGGATAGATTCCGAACAGGATCCCCAGCACCACCGACAGCATGAATGCCCCCAACGTAATGGGCACCGATGGCCAGATATCCATATGTACCAGCAGTTTTCCGGTGATGCGGGTAGCCACGGTTCCTATGGAAAGCCCGATGATGCCGCCGATGCCGCAGAGCATGGCCGCCTCGATCAGGAACTGCGTGACAATGGAGCTGCGCTCAGCGCCGATAGCCCGGCGGATACCGATTTCACGGGTCCGCTCCGTAACGGTCACCAGCATGATATTCATGATGCCGATACCGCCTACCAGCAGCGAGATGGCGGCGATGCCGCCCAGCACCATGCTCATCATAGCTGCCTGCTCATTGAGGGTATTTTGCCACTGGTTGTCGCTGTATGCGTTGCCCCAACCCCGGTCCCCGTTTCCCGTCAGGCCGGAGAGAAAGCCGTTGATCCGGCTGATGGCCTCGTCCGTTGCGTCCCGGGACGCGGCCTTTACCACAAAGTCGCTGATGCTCTGACCGGGGCTGATCAGCCGGGACGCGGTATAGGGGAAGATGATGACATTATCCTGGGAAAAGGCGCTGTCCGGATCCTTTTCCTTGTAAACACCCACCACCTTGAAGGGGTAGCCGTTTACCGTGAGATCCTTCCCCAGCGGATCCGCATATCCGAAGAAGTTGCGGGCTGCCCGGGCGCCCATGACACACACCTGATTGTACTGGCGGATATCCAGAAAGCTCAGGTCCCGCCCTTTCTCCAGCTGATAATTGTTGCACACTGCATACTGGTCGCTGCCGTAATACAGGTCGGGAGGCAGTTCCACATCCGTGCGGATGGCACCGTTTTCCCCGAACATATTCTCCTGGTTTTTCTGCATGGTGTTGCTGTTTTTTGTTCCATAGGACACCGTGGCGCTGGCCATTCCGGAAGGCGTCACGCCCACCACCAAATCCTTTCCCAGGCTGTTGCAATAGTTGTACAGATCCTCGAAGCTGTCCTGACCGCTGTATAGATACAGCGACACACTGATGCGGTTGGTGCCCATGGCCTCAAACTGTTTGAGGGATTGCTGGTTTTGTCCGTTGACCACCGACACGATGGTCATGACGGAGGCGATACCGATGATGATGCCCAGCATGGTGAGGATGGACCGGCCCTTATTGCCCAGAATGGACCGCAGGGCCATCTTCATTGCCTGTCGGATATTCAAAACCAGTCCACCTCCTGCTGCCGGTCCTCCACGATCTTGCCGTCCTGCAGCCGGACGCACCGGCGGGCCGTGGCGGCGATGCCGTTATCGTGGGTAATGAGGATCACCGTGCTGCCCTCTTTGTTCAGCTGCTGCAAGAACCGCAGTACCTCCTGTCCGGTGTGGGAGTCCAGGGCGCCGGTGGGCTCGTCGGCCATAATGATGGGGGGATGGGCGGCGATGGCCCGGGCAATGGCCACCCGCTGCTGCTGGCCGCCGGACATCTGGGTGGGCCGGTGCTTGTACCGGCTTACCAGCCCCACCCGCTCCAGGGCGTTCATGGCCATATCATAGCGGTCATCGGCCTTGATCCCCTGGTAAATCAGAGGCAGCTCCACATTTTCCAGCACCGTGAGGCTCTGGATCAGGTTGTACTGCTGGAAGATAAACCCGATCTGCTTGTTGCGGATATGGGAGAGCTCCTTGTCTGTCAGCTCCCGCACATCGGTGCCGTCCAGCAGGTAGGTTCCCCGGGTGGGGATATCCAGGCAGCCCAGCACGTTCATCATGGTGGACTTACCGGAACCGGACTGGCCCACCACCGCCACGAATTCACCGCGGTCGATGTTCAGGCTCACGCCGTCCAGGGCCCGGACTTCGCTTTCCAGTCCCTCCCCGTAAATCTTGTAGACGTCTTGAATCTCAATCAGCATGGCGTCCACCTTACATCATTCCCGTGGTCGGAGCGGTGGTAAAGACCTCCGTTCCCTCCTCCACACCGGACTTGATCTCCACATTGTACTCATCGGAAATGCCGGTCTCCACAGGCACCGGCCAGAAGCCCTTATCCGGCAGGCCGTCCACGGTGACAGACACATCGATGGCGTTGTCCGGCCGGGTATCAGACTTGACGAACAGCACATCCGCCGCGCTGCCATCCTCCAGCGGTACGGACTTGACGCACTGGATGGGAACCACCAGGCAGTTGTCATTCTCGCTGGCGGTAAGCTTGTAGTTGACATAGCTGCCGGTCATCAGGGAGCCGTCGGGATTGTCCACACTGATGACCATGGGATAGGTAGCCACGCCGTTTTCCGCCTTGGAGTTAAGGCTCACCGTATCCACGGTGCCGTAGAAGGTGGTGCCCCACTGGTCGATCTCCACCGGCATGCCGGGCTTGACGTAGCTGACGTTCCGCTCGTCCACGGTGGCGTCCACCACGATGGTGGAGGTATCCGCGATGGTGATGACGGCGGTGTTTGCCTCCACTTCGCTGCCGGGGGTCAGGATCAGGCCGATGACCGTACCGCTGATGGGCGCCACGGCGCTGCAGTTGGCCAGGTTTTCCTCCGCAGTGGCCAGAGTCTTGCGGGCTTCCTCCAGGCTCTGCTGGACGGTGAAGATCTCGCTTTCACTGCTCTCGCCGTCGATGCGCACCAGCACCTGGCCCTGGGACACCTGGAGATAATCCACCAGGCTGCTGGAGATCACCGTGCCGCTGACGGTGGAACACAGATCGCCGGTGCGGTAGTATTCCAGCTTGCCGGGCTCATAGGGATAGACCTTCTCGCCGGAGGCGGTCACAGCGGTGGCGGAGGCGATCATGTCAGCGGTCAGTGCGCCGTCATTTTGAATGATGATCTCCGCGGAGAAGAGCTTGGAGCCCTCCGGGGTGATGCGGCTGACCATATGGACGGACTCCACCGTTCCCTTCAGGGAGCTCATCAGGGCGGGAATGGAAACATCCACAGTCTGTCCGGCTTTGATCTGGCCCTCATAGGCGTAGCTGTAATACTGCTCCAGGCGCAGGCGGGTATCGTCGGAGAGGGTGGCCACCTTATCGCCTTTGTTGATGGTATCGCCGGGGTTCAGGGTCACCACATCCATCAGCTTGCCGGGATATCCAGCCGCCAGATTCAGTCCCGCAATGTCCTTTTGCAGGGTGTTCAGCTGCTTCTCATATCCCTCCACATCCGTGCGGGCCTTCTGTACGGCGGTGCGGGCGGCCTCGGAATCCACCACGAACAGGGGATCCCCCTCATTGACCATCTGTCCCTCGGTAACCATGACCTCCTGGACTGTTCCAGGGGTAGTCAGGGTAATGGTCTCGCTGTTTTTGGCCTTGGTAAGGCCATTGCCCTCCACCGTGGAGGTGATGGCGCCATAGCTGACCACATCGGTGACAATCTGGGTATCTCCCGGGCTCCGTCCCTTCCAGAACTTCACCCCTCCGATCACCAGAGCCACCACTATCACCAGGGCAATGCCCCGCCGGATGATCTGCCGTTTCTTTTTCCGGGGCATACCGCGCCATGTCTCTTTGAGCCCTTTCCGGGCCGTCCCCCCTTCCGGAGCCGCCTGCGCCATATTCTCCGGGGCAGACGCAGCCTGGGGCAGGTCGTTCTGTTCCAAATCCTTGACTTCAGCCATGATACGATCTCCTCTTTTTCGTCAGTCCGTATTAACTGTACTACCCATGCTAGTACACCCTGTCAGGCAAAGCAACAACAAAACAGTTACAGTTTTGTGGTATTTTGAGAAATTTTTCCTTCCCTTTCCGTACCTGCAACAGCTTATTTTTAATAGACGGTATTCCATGCCAAAAAGTTGTCCCGACGGCAAAAAAAGCCGCGTTCTCTGAGAGAACGCGGCTTTTTCGAAAAAGGAAGATCAGGCGGCGGCTGCCTTCTTGGCCAGAGCCCGCTGGGCCAGCACCACACCTACCACCACCACAAGGCCGGCGATATCCGTCACGGCACCGGGAATCAGCATGCCCAGGCCGCCAGCAATCAGCAGGATACGGAACAGGGGATTGATCCGGCAGTAGAGGAAGCCGTTGAAGGCTGCCGCCACGCCGAAGATACCCAGCAGTGCGGTGATGCAGATCTGTACCACCTCAAAGCTGCTGCCCACATCGATGAAGAGCATCTGGGGGCTCACTGCAAAGATGTAAGGCACGATAAAGGCCGCAATGGCCAGCTTCGTTGCATTGATACCGGTCTTCATGGGATCCGCCTTGGCAATGGCGCTGCCGGCATAGGCCGCCAGGGCCA
>NZ_DAWBAJ010000024.1:0-32280 GCF_052306735.1 Dysosmobacter sp.
GGGCCTCGTCGATGGCCACCCGGATGGCGTGGCTGGACTCGGGGGCGGGGAGGATACCCTCCACCCGGGCAAAGTACTCAGCGGCTTCAAAGACCTTGGTCTGCTCCACAGCCCGGGCCTCCATGAGACCGTCGTGGTAGAGCTGGGAGAGGACGGGGCTCATGCCGTGATAGCGCAGGCCGCCGGCGTGGTTGGCAGAGGGGATGAAGTTGCTGCCCAGGGTATACATCTTGGCCAAGGGGCACACCATGCCGGTGTCGCAGAAGTCGTAGGCAAACTTGCCACGGGTGAAGCTGGGGCAGGAGGCAGGCTCCACGGCAATGAAATGGTAGTCCTTCTCTCCCCGGAGCTTCTCGCCCATAAAGGGAGAGATCAGACCGCCCAGGTTGGATCCGCCGCCCGCGCAGCCGATGATGATGTCCGGTACGATACCGTATTTGTCCAGAGCCGTCTTGGTCTCCAGGCCGATGATGGACTGGTGGAGGAGCACCTGGTTCAAAACACTGCCCAGCACATAGCGGTAACCCTCCTGGCTGGCGGCGGCCTCCACGGCCTCGGAGATGGCGCAGCCCAGGGAGCCGGTGGTGCCGGGATGGGCCTTCAAAATGGCGCGGCCCACGTTGGTGGTCTCAGAGGGGGAGGGGGTGACGGCGGCGCCGTAAGTCCGCATGACCTCCCGGCGGAAGGGCTTTTGTTCGTAGCTGACCTTTACCATGTAAACCTGGCAGTCCAGGCCCAGATAGGCGCAGGCCATGGAGAGGGCGGTGCCCCACTGGCCGGCGCCGGTTTCCGTGGTGACGCCTTTGAGCCCCTGGAGCTTGGCATAGTATGCCTGGGCAATGGCAGAGTTGAGCTTGTGGGAGCCGGAGGTGTTGTTGCCCTCAAACTTGTAGTAAATCTTGGCGGGGGTGTCCAGCTTTTCCTCCAGGCAGTAGGCACGCACCAGGGGAGAGGGACGGTACATCTTGTAGAAATCCCGGATCTCCTGGGGAATGGGGATCTCCCGGTCGTCGTTGTTGAGTTCCTGCCGGATCAGTTCATCGCAGAACACGGGCCGCAGGTCCTCGAAGCCCATGGGTTCTCCGGTGGCGGGATTCAACAGGGGAGCGGGCTTATGCTTCATGTCCGCCCGGACATTGTACCAATTCCGGGGCAGCTCGTCTTCAGACAGATAGATCTTGTAAGGGATGTTCTGGTTTGCCATGGTATTGTCTCCTTTCATGCGTCGGTTCCCGGGAAACAAAAAAGACCTTTGTTCCACAAGAACCCATTCCAAATGGTCCTTTGGGACAAAAGTCTGAAAACTTCTGCGGTGCCACCCAAATTGGCGAAAAACTCGCCCGCTCGGCGACGTGCTATCACACGTCTTTCCTTGGTAACGGGGGAAAAGCCCGTCGGTACTTACTGGCCTTGCGGCGTTCAGTCCGCCCTCGGCAGTCCATTGGGCAAAGTCGTCTCTGCTGCCATCCCACCACCGGCAGCTCTCTGGGAGAAACTCGATTTGCTTACTCGTCTGCGTCATCGGTTTGTTGCTTTGAACTTGTGCGTAGTTTACACTGTGTTTTTTGGATTTGTCAAGAGTAAATTTGAATTTTTCTTTTTTGCATAATAAATAAGAAGAAAATTTGGAATGAGAGTAAATTTACAAAAAAATAAGGATAAAAACGGGGCATCATTGTGCATACTGCTGCTGGAATCTCAGCGAAAGCAGAACTATAATCGGCGGCAGCGGGAAAGGAGGAGAAATGATGGAAGAAAAGAGCCTCCTTTGGCAGTATGGGGCTGATATTTTGACCGCGCCGGGGATGGATGCGGAACGGGGGATCATGCAGCACGGACAGACCTCCTGCTTTGCCCACTCTGTGGCTGTTGCCTATGTGAGCCTGCTGCTGGCCCGGCGGCTGCACCTGCATCTGGATGAACGGAGCCTGGTGCGGGGGGCGTTGCTCCACGACTATTTCCTCTATGACTGGCATGTGCCTGATGCGTCCCACCGGCTCCACGGCTTCCGCCATGCCCGCTGGGCCCTGGAGAATGCCCGGCAGGAGTTTGACCTGAATCCTGTGGAGATGGATGTTATCCTCAAGCATATGTTTCCCCTGAATTTGACGCCTCCGGCCTGCCGGGAGAGTGCAGTGGTGTGCTGTGCCGACAAGATCTGCGCCGTACTGGAGGTGGCGGCGGCATTCTGCCCGCTGATCCGGGTACCGGGGACGGGGAGCGCTGCGGCTCATTGAATGGAAAAACGGAGCGGCTTTTGGCCGCTCCGTTTTTTTGCTCAGCGCTGGTATTCAAATTCAAAGTCATACATGGACACGGTGTCGCCGTCCTGGATGCCCATATCCTCCATCTGCTGGAAGAGGCCGGATTCCCGCAGGGTCTTGTCGAACCACATACGGCTTTCGTAGTCGGCAAAGTTGACGTTGCCCATGAGCCGCTGGAGCCAGGGACCCTCCACGATCCAGGTGCCGTCGTCGCTGCGGTGGATATCCAGGGGGGCGGAGGTGTCCACCACCGGGGGCTTGGGGACGTACTCCGGCTCATAGACTGCCACAGGAG
The DNA here is from genome assembly GCF_052306735.1 of Dysosmobacter sp. Classification (NCBI taxonomy): domain Bacteria; kingdom Bacillati; phylum Bacillota; class Clostridia; order Eubacteriales; family Oscillospiraceae; genus Dysosmobacter; species Dysosmobacter sp. The sequence goes on from NZ_DAWBAJ010000024.1 coordinate 2,560, forward strand.
GCAGCACGGAGAGCATCTGGGCCACCTTGCCTACCAGCTCCCGGGTGCCCTGATGGGAGGCGGCGGAGATCTCCACCAACGTGTAGCCCAGGGCCTCCACATGGCTGCGCAGGCGCTCCAGATTATCGCTTTCGGGCTCCAGAATGTCCACCTTGTTGGCGGCCACGATCTGGGGACGCTCTGCCAGAGCAGGGCTGTACTGTTTGAGTTCCTCGTTGATGGCGTCGAAATCCGCCACGGGATCCCGACCCTCGCTGCCGGAAACATCCACCACATGCACCAGCAGGCGGCAGCGGTCTACGTGCCGCAGAAAGTCGTGGCCCAGGCCGGCACCCTCGCTGGCTCCTTCAATGATGCCGGGGATGTCCGCCATGACGAAGCTGACACCCTCGTCCACCCACACCACGCCCAGGTTGGGGAAGAGGGTGGTGAAGTGGTAGTTGGCGATCTTGGGCTGCGCCTTGGACACTACGCTCAGCAGCGTGGACTTGCCCACGTTGGGGAAGCCCACCAGGCCTACGTCGGCCAGAAGCTTGAGCTCCAGAATGACGTCGTGGCTCTCTCCGGGGAGGCCCGCCTTGGCAAAACGGGGTACCTGCCGGGTGGGGGTGGCGAAGTGCATGTTGCCCCAGCCGCCCCGGCCGCCTTTGCAGAGGACGAAGGGCTCGTCATCGGACATATCCTTGATGATCTCATTGCTCTCCGCGTCCCGCACCAGGGTACCCCGGGGGACCCGGATGATGAGGTTCGCGCCGTCCTTGCCGGACTTGCGGCCACCCTGGCCGTCCACGCCGTTGGGGGCTACGTATTTGCGCTTGTAGCGGAAGTCCATCAGGGTGGACATGCTGTCGTCCACCTGCAATATGATGGAGCCGCCCTTGCCGCCGTCGCCGCCGTCAGGGCCGCCGGCCGCCACGTATTTTTCACGGTGGAAGGCCACCACGCCGTTGCCGCCGTTGCCGGCCTTGACGGTGATGCGGGCCTTATCGATGAATGATGCTGCCATGGTTCACACCTCCGTATGAATAGTAGAATCCCCAGCCGGTGCCGTGTCCATTCCAGGCAAAACCGAAAGGGGAGGGGAATCTCGAAAAAGAGCCCCGAACGAAAAGTTCGGGGCTCTCCAAGTCCGATTACTCGGCGGTGTAAACACAGGCCTGCTTGCGATCCTTGCCCAGACGCTCGAAACGGAGTACGCCGTCTGCGGTGGCGAACAGGGTGTCGTCGGTGCCGATGCCGACATTCACACCGGGATGGATGTGGGTGCCGCGCTGGCGAACCAGAATGTTGCCGGCCTTGACGAACTGACCATCCGCACGCTTGGGACCCAAGCGCTTGGACTCGGAGTCACGGCCGTTCTTGGTGGAGCCGCCGCCCTTTTTGTGGGCGAAGAACTGAAGACCAATACGAATCATGATCGGGACCATCCTTTCTGTAAGATTGTAGATGGGGAGGTGTTAATCATCCTCCAAAACTTCGATATTGTCGGGGTATTCGTCGTGGAGCTGGGCGAAATAGACCATCAAACCAGTCATCAGGGACTGACAGGTGCTCTCAGCAGTGGGAGCCAGTCCGCCGGGCAGGCGCAGGGAAATGGACGCGTCCTCTTCCCGGACCTTCACGGAAGCAGCCAGACCCAGGACATCGTTGACCGTGGCCTCCACCAGGCGGATGGCGCTGGTGATGGCGGCGCAGACGATGTCGGACCCGGCCTCGGCATAGCCGCTGTGGCCCTTGGAGTCAAAACCGGTGATCCGGTCGCCCTCCATCCGAAACGTAACGGTGGTCATACTCACACAGAGATCTTGGAGATCTCGACCTTGGTGTAAGGCTGACGATGGCCCTGACGCTTGCGGTAACCCTTCTTGGGGTTGTACTTGAAGATGCGGATCTTCTTGCCCTTACCGTTCTTGACGATGGTGGCCTCCACGCTGGCGCCCTCCACAACGGGGGTACCGAAGGTGGCCTTCTCGCCGTCGATGACAGCCAGGACCTGATCGAACTTCACGGTATCGCCGGCTTCCTGGTCCAGCTTCTCGATGTAGACCACGTCGCCCTCGGACACCTTGTACTGCTTGCCGCCGGTCACGATGATAGCGTTCATTATTTTGATTCAACTCCTTTACTACGGGCTCGCTGTCGGGGGCGGTCCCGTAGGGGGGACACTTCATGCCCATTCAAAGCGGCTTACAAAGTATATCAGCAGTGGGGAAGATTGTCAATGGTTTTTTGCGGATTTTTTGCAAAATCCAGGCTTTTTCCTGGGAACCGGGAAGCATCAGCCCTGTTCCCGGAATTTTTCCAGATCCCGGTCGATCTTCTTTTGATAGCGCTCCTGCTCGGAGAAGACGCATCCGCAATATTTCTGCATATAAAAGCCCAACTCCCGTGCCCGCTGGTTGCCCGCCCGGAAGTAGGGGCGGAAGTCCCGGTAGAGGAATTTTACCCCATAGCGCTCCGCTGCGGCTTCCGCCGCGGCCACGATGGCCTCGTGGTTCTGGTAGGTGCTGGCCAGCAGGGTGGAGGTGAAGGAGGAAAAGCCGTGCTCCGCGGCGTATTTTGCGGCGCCGTGGAGGCGATGCCCGTAGCAATAAGCGCAGCGGCCGTCAATGTTGGAGGCCACGTTTTCCACAAATTCCCGCAGTCCGTAATTCTCCCATACCCGCACCTCCATGCCGATGGTGGGGGCGTACTCCAGAAGACAGTCCCGCCGGGCCTTGTACTCCGTCCAGGGGTGGATGTTGGGATTGTACCACAGAGCTACCGGTTCGATGCCCTCTTCCCGCAGAGGATCGATGCAGCTTAAAGAGCAGGGGGCGCAGCAGCAGTGCAAAAGTGTTGTTTCCATGGGAACTCTCCTGTTTTTACATAATTAAATAAATTATAGCACAAACCGAGCGCCAGTCCAAGAGAAAAGATAAACGATTTCTTAACGCGTTCTTTACACAGTTGGCGAATTTTGCCGATTGCACATCCCGGCAGAAAAGAGTACAATGCCAATTAATGTGGTATCATGCGGCCAGCTGGCTCTGCCGGTATCGGGGCCGCGTTGTTCAAAGGAGGAACATCACTTGAAAGTAGGTTTGGACGTGGGCTCCACTACCATAAAATGTGTGGTTCTGGACGATGCAGACCGCGTCGTATACAGTACATACGAGCGGCATTTCAGCCATATCCTGGAAAAGTCCGAAGAGTTGCTGCGCCGCATGGCGGAGCAGTACGTGCCCGGCGGCAAAGCCCAGTTCGCCATTTCCGGCTCCGCCGGTATGGGCATGGCGGAGAGCGTACAGGTACCCTTTGTGCAGGAGGTCTTTGCCACCCGGGTGGCGGCCAACCGCCTGACTCCCGGCACGGACTGCATCATCGAGCTGGGCGGTGAGGATGCCAAGATCCTCTTCCTCACCGGCGGCACCGAGGTGCGGATGAACGGCTCTTGTGCCGGCGGCACCGGCGCCTTCATTGACCAGATGGCGACCCTTTTGAAGATGACCGCCGACGAGATGGATGAGGCCGCCAGCCGGGCGGAGAAGACGTACACCATCGCCTCCCGGTGCGGCGTGTTTGCCAAGAGCGACATCCAGCCCCTCATCAACCAGGGTGCCCGGGCGGAGGACATTTCCGCCAGCATCTATCAGGCGGTGGTGAACCAGACCATCGCCGGCCTGGCCCAGGGCCGTCCCATCAAGGGGAATGTGGTGTATCTGGGCGGTCCCCTGACTTTCTCTCACTGCCTGCGGGAGAGCTTTGACAAGACCCTGGGGGTGAACGGGCTGTGCCCGGAGAACAGTTTGCTGTTCGTGGCCATGGGCGCCGCTTTCTACTCCGACCAGACCTTTGACCTCAAAGAGGTGGCAGACCGCCTCCAGGCCCGGGGCGCGTCGGAGACTTACCGCTCCCAGCCGCCCCTGTTTTCCAGCAAGGAGGAGTATGAGGCCTTCCGGGCCCGCCACGCCAAGGCAACGGTGCCCCAGATGCCCTTCCAGGCGGATTACGCCGCCCCGGTGCATATCGGCATTGACTCCGGCTCCACCACTGTGAAGATGGTGGTGATCGATCAGGATGCCCGGATCCTCTTTACGGACTACCGGCCCAATCTGGGCAACCCGGTGCCCCTGATCCGGGAGGTGCTCCAGAAGCTCTACGCGGAGCATCCGGCGCTGCATGTGGCGTCCGTCACCACCACCGGCTACGGAGAGGATCTTGCCAAGGCGGCTTTCCACGCAGATTACGGCGTGGTGGAGACGGTGGCCCACTTCACGGCTGCCCGTTATTTCCTGCCCAATGTGGATTTCATCATCGACATCGGCGGTCAGGACATGAAGTGCTTCAAGATCGAGGACGGCGCCATCAGCAACATCTTCCTCAACGAGGCGTGCTCCTCCGGCTGCGGCAGCTTCCTGCAGACCTTTGCCCAGGCGCTGGGCTATGATGTCAAGGAGTTTGCCAAGCTGGGACTCTTTGCAGACCGGCCCGTGGACCTTGGCAGCCGCTGCACGGTGTTCATGAACTCCTCCGTCAAGCAGGCCCAGAAGGACGGCGCCACCATTGAAAATATCTCCGCAGGCCTCTCCATCTCCGTGGTGAAAAACGCCATCTATAAGGTTATCCGGGCGTCCTCTCCCGAGGAGCTGGGCCGCAACATCGTGGTCCAGGGCGGCACGTTCTATAATGAGGCCGTCCTCCGGGCTTTTGAAAAAGAGATGGGGGTGGAGGTCATCCGCCCGGACATCGCCGGTCTCATGGGCGCCTACGGTGCGGCCCTCTACGGTCGGGGCAAGGCGGCGGCAAATCAGACCAGCACGCTTTTGAGCGCCCAGGAACTGGCGGATTTCAAGCAGGAGACCCGCAGCGAGGTCTGCGGCCGCTGCGGCAACAACTGCCAGATGACGGTGAACACCTTTGCCGACGGCTCCACCTTTATCAGCGGCAACCGCTGCGATCGGCCCGTCACCGGCAAGGCGGACACCGGAGAGCGCAATCTCTATGCCTATAAGCGCAAGCTGATTCTGGGCTATAAGCCGGTTCCCGGCAAGCGGGGTAAGATCGGATTGCCGCTGTGCCTGAACATGTGGGAGCTGCTGCCCTTCTGGCATACGTTCTTTACCAAGCTGGGCTTCGCCGTGTATCACAGCCCCCTCTCCAGCCGGGACCTGTACCTGAAGGGGCAGGGCACCATCCCCAGTGATACCGCCTGCTTCCCGGCCAAGTTGGCCCACGGTCACATCCACTTCCTCTCCAAGCTGGGGCTGGACGCCATCTTCTACCCCTGCATGACCTACAATCTGGATGAGGGCCTGGGCGACAACAACTACAACTGCCCGGTGGTGGCCTATTATCCGGAGGTCATTGCCGGCAACTGCCCTGAGGTCAAGGAGACAAAGTTCATCTACGATTATGTGGGCCTCCACCGTCCCAAGGATTTCACCAAGAAGATCTTCCAGATCCTGCGTCAGTACTTCCCGGATATCACCAAGGGAGAGGTGAAGGAGGCTGCCGACGCTGCCTATGCCGAGTATGCCCACCATATGTCCCAGATCCGCAAGGAGGGGGAGCGGGTCATTGACCAGGCCCGGGCGGAGGGCCGCCGGATCATCGTGCTGGCGGGTCGTCCCTACCATGTGGACCCGGAGGTGAACCACGGCATCGACACGCTCATTACCCGCTTCGGTGCCGCCGTGGTGACGGAGGATTCCATCTCCAACCGGGTGGAGAAGTTCCCCACCACGGTGCTCAATCAGTGGACCTACCACGCCCGGCTGTATGCCGCCGCCCGGTACTGCTGCGATCAGCCGGATATGGACCTGGTGCAGCTTGTCTCTTTCGGCTGCGGCGTGGACGCCATCACCTCCGACGAGACCCGGGAGATCCTCCAGGCGGGAGGCAAGCTTTACACCCAGCTGAAGATCGACGAGATCACCAACCTGGGTGCGGTGCAGATCCGGCTGCGGAGCCTGTTTGCCGCGCTGGATGAGAAGAAAGAGCTCAAAGAGGAGGTGTGAGCCATGGAGCTGGAATTTCAAAATTACCCCAAGTTTACCCCGGAGATGAAGAAGACCCATAAGATCCTCATCCCCAATATGGCCCCGGTGCAGTTCCGCATCCTGGCCGCCGTGATGAAGCAGGCGGGCTATACCTGCGAGCTGCTGGAAAACTGCGGCAGCCAGGTGTGTGAGCTGGGCCTCAAATACGTCCACAATGACACCTGCTATCCGGCGTTGTTGGTGATCGGCCAGTTCCTGGACGCCCTGGGTTCGGGGAAGTATGACCTGGATCACACCGCCCTCATCATCACCCAGACCGGCGGCGGCTGCCGGGCCTCCAACTACATCCACCTGCTGCGCAAGGCCCTGGTGAAAGCGGGCTATCCCCAGGTGCCGGTGGTGAGCCTCAACTTCTCCGGCCTGGAGAAGGACTCCGGCTTCCCCATGACGCTTCCCATGATGCGCAAGCTCCTGGCCTGCATCTACTACGGGGATCTGCTGGTGGCCCTCAAGGCCCAGACGGAGCCCTACGAGCTGGAAAAGGGTGCTGCCAGCGCCTGTCAAGAGAAATGGCTTGACACTATTTGCGGCTGGGTGCTCCAGGATAAGGGCTGGTCGGGTCGGGCGATTAAGGCTGCCATGCCCAAGATCGCCGCGGACTTTGCCGCCATTCCCGTCCACCGGGTGCCCAAGGTGAAAGTGGGCGTGGTGGGGGAGATCTATGTGAAATACTCCCCTCTGGGCAACAACGATCTGGAGAAATTCCTGGCCAGCCAGGACTGCGAGGTGAACCTGCCGGGCCTCATGGGCTTTGTGCAGTACTGCGCCTACAATCCCTCTGAGACCGCCCGGCTCTATGGCGGAAGCTTTTTGGAAAAGCATATCTCCGACGTGATCCTCAAGTACATTGAGGGGATGGAGAGCGTGATGATCAAGGTCCTCAAGGACAACGGCTACCACGCGCCGCTGCCTTTCCGGGAGCTCACCAAGCTCACGAATGGCATCATCGGCATGGGTGATAAGATGGGCGAGGGCTGGCTCCTCACCGCGGAGATGATCGAGCTGGTCCGGGCAGGCTATGAGAACATCGTCTGCGCCCAGCCCTTTGGCTGTCTGCCCAACCATATCTGCGGCAAGGGTATGATCAACAAGATCCGGGAGCTGTATCCCCAAGCCAATATTACCCCCATTGACTATGATCCCAGTGCTACCCGGGTCAACCAGGAAAACCGCATCAAGCTGATGCTGGCAGTGGCCCGTGAGCGTCTGGAGCACCGGGACAACGGCACGGTACAGGAGCCTGTCCCGGCACCGGCCTCCATTCCGGAGGAGGATGCTGCGGCCTGCGGTACCTGCTGCGCAGGCTGTGCGTCTTGCGGCAGCGAGAAGCCGTGAAGCAGGTTCTGATCCTGATGGGCAGCCCCCGGAAAGGGGGCAATACCGCCGCGCTGCTGACGCCTTTTTGCCGGGAGCTGGAGGGCTCCGGGTCACAGACGGAGACGGTGTGGCTGTATGACCGGCACATCGAGCCCTGTGTGGCCTGCCGGGCCTGCCAGAGGGACTGGACGAAATTCGGCTGTTCCCGGCAGGACGATGTGCAGGGCATCTTTGACCGGGTGCTGGCGGCGGATTTGCTGGTGCTGGCCACCCCCATCTACTCCTGGTACTGCACGCCGCCCATGAAGGCACTGCTGGATCGGCTGGTGTACGGCATGAACAAGTATTATGGCACAGAAAAGGGGCCCTCCCTGTGGGCGGGGAAGCCCGTGGCGCTGCTGATGACCTGCGGCTACCGGCCGGAGTCAGGCTGTGATCTCTTTGAAACAGGGATGCGGCGCTATTGCAAACACTCCCAGCTGCGGTATCTGGGCAGCCATGCCGAGCGGCATCTGGGCTATGATACGGTATTTATGGATGCAGGGAAAGAAGCCCGGACCCGTGCCTTTGCCCAAAGCCTTATACAGATGATCTGACAGGACCCCGGCGCCCAAAGGCGCCGGGGTTTTCTGCGTGTGTGAGGGGGCCGCAGAGGGAAAAGGAATTGACGAACCGATAGGATAAGAGGTATAATAACATGATTTACTATGCGGAAATACCGCATAGGCAGGAAGACTTCTGGAGGATGCGCTTATGTGGATCGCGGATCAGTGGCAGGATTATGAATTGTTGGACTGCGGAGGCGGGGAAAAGCTGGAGCGCTGGGACAAGCAGCTGCTGGTGCGCCCGGACCCCCAGGCCATCTGGGAGAGCCCCCGGCGCAATCCCGCCTGGAAGAAGGCCAACGCCCGGTATCTGCGCAGTCAGACCGGCGGTGGGCACTGGGAAAAAAAGACCCTGCCGGAGAGCTGGAAAATCCGTTATAAGGATCTGACGTTCCAGGTGAAGCCCATGAACTTCAAGCACACGGGACTGTTCCCGGAACAGGCGGCCAACTGGGACTTCGTCATGGAGAAGATCCGCTCTGCCGGCCGGCCCATCCGGGTCCTGAACCTCTTTGCCTACACCGGCGGGGCCACCGTGGCCTGTGCCAAGGCGGGAGCCAGCGTCTGCCATGTGGACGCCGCCAAGGGAATGGTGGCCTGGGCCCGGGAGAATGCCAAGCTCTCCGGGCTGGAGGATGCCCCCATCCGTTGGATCGTGGACGACTGCGCCAAATTTGTGGAGCGGGAGATCCGCCGGGGCAAGACCTATGACGCCATCATCATGGATCCGCCCAGCTATGGACGGGGGCCCGGCGGCGAGGTGTGGAAGCTGGAGGAGAATCTCTATCCCTTTGTGAAACTGTGCGCCCAGGTGCTTTCGGACAGGCCCCTCTTTGTCCTTATCAACTCCTACACCACAGGGCTGGCCCCTTCGGTGCTGGGATATCTGCTGCACCTGCTGGTGGCGGAAAAGTACGGCGGCAAGTGTACCTGGGACGAACTGGGCCTGCCGGTAACGGAGACGGGGCTGGCTCTGCCCTGCGGGGCCACAGGCCGCTGGTTCAGCGAGTAACGGATCATGATGCGCTATGTGTGGATCACCGCGGACTATCTGCGGCGGATGCTGCCGGGGATCCTGGCGGCTCTGGCGGTGTATGGATGTCTGTATCCCTGGCGGCGCCGCCGTGTGCGGGCGGCCGGCCTGGTCAGCTTTTGCAGGCGGGAGGCCGCACTGGCGCTTTTCTGGATGTTCTGCGGCGGCATGGCCATGCTGACGCTGACTCCCTGGGGATTTGATTTGGCTGCCGTGCTGTGCAGGGGCTGGTCAGGACCCTTTTTCCGGTTGGGCTATGTCAATCTGATCCCCTTTCAGACGGTTAATTTCAAAGGGCTGCTGCTGTACATCCTGTTGGGCAACATCCTGATGTTTCTGCCCTTTGGCTTTTTCCCCGCGCTGGTGTGGCGGGGATATACCTGGAAGCGGGCACTTGTGACGGGCCTTTGCGTTACCGGTTTCATCGAGTGCTGGCAGCTTCTGGTGGGACGGGCCTTTGATATCGACGATCTGTGGCTCAATACCCTGGGAGCCATGGCCGGTTTCGGACTGCTGCGGCTGCTGGAGCGTCTGGCTCCGGGCCAGGTGGGAATGTTCCGGGTATGGCCCATATGATACGAGGAAATGAGGACGACTATGGCGGAGATCATCCGAGCAGAAAACTTGCGGTATGCTTATCCGGTGGAAGAAGGGGAGGAGCCGGTCTACGTTCTGGACGGCGTGGACCTGACCATTGAAAAGGGCTCCTTCGTGGTGGTGCTGGGCCATAACGGCTCCGGCAAGTCCACCCTGGCCAAGACCTTCAATGGAGTATTGCTGCCGGCAGGCGGGAAAGTCTATGTGGAGGGGCTGGATACCGCCGACGCCAACTTACTGCTGGCCATCCGCCAGCGGGTGGGCATGGTGTTCCAGAACCCGGACAACCAGATCGTGGCCAATGTGGTGGAAGAGGACGTGGCCTTTGCCCCGGAAAACCTGGGAGTCCCCAGTGAGGAGATCCGCCGCCGGGTGGATGACGCCTTGGCGGCAGTGGGCATGAGCGAGTTTGTGCGCCATGCGCCCCACCTCCTCTCGGGCGGCCAAAAGCAGCGCATCGCCATTGCCGGAGTGCTGGCCATGGAGCCGGACTGCGTGGTGCTGGACGAGGCCACCGCCATGCTGGACCCCGTGGGCCGGCGGGAGGTGCTGGAGACAGTTCACCGCCTGAACCGGGAAAAGGGCATTACCGTGGTGCTCATCACCCACCACATGAACGAAGCGGAGCAGGCGGACCGGGTGGTGGTCATGGATGACGGCCATCTGGTGATGGACGGGACTCCGGCGGAGGTCTTCACTCAGGTGGAGAAGCTGCGGTCCATGGGCCTTACTGTGCCGGACACCGTGGACCTGCTGGACCGGCTGCGCCGGGACGGCGTGGATGTGCCGCTGACTGCTCTCACGGTGGAGGATTGCGCGGACGTCATCGCGGCGGCCTTTGGCGTGAAATGACGGGGAAGGAACGATAGGCTTTGGAACCGATTCTGCAAGTAAAAAATCTCACCCATACTTACGGCGCCGGAACGCCCTTTGAACGCAGCGCCGTGCAGGATATGAGCTTTGACGTGTACGACGGGGAATTCCTGGGCATCATCGGCCATACCGGGTCCGGAAAGTCCACCCTGATTCAGCATCTTAACGGATTGCTGCGTCCCACTTCCGGACAAATTCTGCTGGACGGAAAGGACATCTGGGCGGAGCCCAAGAAGATCCGGAATGTGCGCTTTCAGGTGGGGCTGGTCTTCCAGTACCCGGAGTATCAGCTCTTTGAGGAGACCGTTTACAAGGATATCGCCTACGGTCCCACCAACATGGGCCGTACTGGGGACGAGCTGGACCGCTGCGTCCGGGAGGCTGCCAAGATCGTGGGGATCCGGGACGATCAGCTGTTCAAGTCCCCCTTTGAGCTCTCCGGCGGGCAAAAGCGCCGGGTGGCCCTGGCAGGCGTGCTGGCCATGGAGCCCCGTGTGCTGATTTTGGACGAGCCCACCGCGGGACTGGATCCGGCGGGCCGGGAAAACCTCATGGCCAACATCCGGGACTATCACCGCAACAAGAAGATGACCGTGATCCTGGTGAGCCACAGCATGGATGAGATCGCCCAGAATGTGGACCGGATCCTGGTGCTCAAGTCTTCTCATGTGCTCATGAGCGGCACTCCGGCAGAGGTTTTTGCCCGGGGAGAGGAGCTGCTCTCCGCCGGATTGGATGTGCCCCAGGTGACCCGGGTTGCCATGCGCCTGCGGGAGAAGGGCCTGCCCATTGATCCGGCAGTCTACACGGTGCGGGATCTGGAGCGGCAGCTTCTGGCGTTGCGGAAAGGCGGTGCGCCATGCTGAAAGACATTACCCTGGGTCAGTTTTTCCCCGGAGATACTGTGGCCCACAAGCTGGATCCCCGTACCAAGATTTTGCTGGTGATGCTCTACATCATCGCCCTGTTCTGCGCCAACAGCGTGCTCACCTACGCCCTGATGGCGCTGGTGCTGGCGGTGTGCGTCCGGATCTCCCGGGTGGGCATCCGGGCTCTGGTCCGGGGCCTCAAGCCGGTGCTGTTCATCCTGATTTTCACCTGTGTTTTGAATCTGCTCTTTACCCCTGGAGACCACTATCTGGTGGAGTGGGGGATCCTGCATATCTCCAAAGAGGGCATCCGCAACGCGGTCTTTATGGTGCTGCGGATCATGCTCCTTATTATGGGGACCTTCCTCATGACCTACACCACCAGCCCCATTGCCCTGACGGACGGGTTGGAACGGCTTTTGAACTGGATGAAGCGCTTTCATGTGCCGGTTCACGAAGTGGCCATGATGATGTCCATTGCCCTGCGGTTCATTCCAACCTTGATTGAGGAGACGGACAAGATCATGTCCGCCCAGAAGGCCCGTGGAGCGGACTTTGACAGCGGCGGCCTCGTCCAGAAGGCCAAGGCCCTGATCCCCATTCTGGTGCCGCTGTTTATCAGCGCCTTCCGCCGGGCCGATGAGCTGGCCACCGCCATGGAGTGCCGCTGCTATCACGGCGGCGAGGGCCGTACTCGGCTCCATGTGCTCCGGTATCAGCGCCGGGACTACTTGGCCCTGGTGTTTGGTGTCCTCATCACTGCCTGGGTCATTGTCCTGCGGCAGATGGGCGTATAAGGGCAGTATCGGTAAGGGAGGCATGTGCCTATGAGATTCCTGCGCGGACACGCACTGGCCGTCCTGGCCTTGCTGGCAGCCCTGTGCGCCCTAACGGCAGCGGCGCTCCAGCAGCGCACCATCCACGCTCTGAATGCCCAGCTGACGGAGAGCCGGCAGGCAAACGAATCCCTGACAGAGCGTATGGAAACAGCAGAAGCGAGCCTGGAGGATGCGAAGAACCACTTGCCAAAGCCTGTGCCTGCGGTTCGCTTTGAGCAAGTGCGGGTGGATACAGCCGGCCGGATGCTGACCATGGATGTGATCGTGGAGGGGGCGGAAGGCGCGGAGCTTTCCGACAGCCTGGGCTTTTGCCATCCGGGTGAGCCATACAACCTGGCCTGGAACTGGGTGCATCTCCAGCGGCAGGCGGATGGAAGGACGCTTTCCAAAACCGTGACGGTTCCGCTGGATCTGGAGGCGGGGCTGGAGCTGCGGCTCGCGGACGACACAGTGCTTCTGCGCAGCGACTCTATGGCCCCTCTGCTGCCGCTGCAGCTGTCCGGCGGGGGGATTTCCTGGCACTGTGACAGCCGGGAGGAGATGCTCTCCCAGTGCGACTGGTACGCCTCTTTTCTGGATCCCTCCGGTCAAGAGACGGAGGCCGTAAACGGAGCGTTTCACGTCTACCGCAACGGAGAACTGGTATTTACCGGTCGGGAGACTGAGAAGCGGTACGTGCTGGAAGCGGATGGAGAACGGGTGGATGCCATGCGGTTTGCCTGTGCTCCTGGAGACCATATGCTGTTGACGTATACCTGTGAAGACGCGTTCGGCCTGCGCTATGAATTTCCCATCAAGGAGCAGGTGGCTCTTGCCTGGGACGATATGCGTAATTGCCCCCTGTCCCACACCCCCACCGTTACCTGGCCGGAGTAAGGAGAATCCCATGCGAAACATTGCCCTGAAACTCATGTATAACGGCACCGCCTATCACGGCTGGCAGGTGCAGAAAAACGCCGTCACCGTCTGCGAGACGCTGGAAAAGGCCATCGCCAAGATCACCGGCGGGCCTGTGCACCTCACTGGCTGCGGCCGGACGGACGCAGGGGTTCACGCGGAGCGGTATGTGGCCAATTTCCGCACGGATTCCCGCATCCCGGTGGACCGCATCCCCTTTGCCATCAACACCCACACGCCGGAGGACATCGCGGTGAAGGAGGCGTTTGAGGTGGCGGAGGATTTCAACGCCATCGGCTCCTGCCTGAAAAAGGAGTATACGTACCGGATCTACAACTCCCGGTTCAAGAATCCCTTCTATGTGAACCGGGCGTATTTTTACCCCAAGCATCTGGATGAGGAATTTCTCAACCGGGCGGCCCATATGTTTGTGGGGACCCACGATTTCGCGGCGGTGCGCTCTGTGGGAACGGAGACCCGAACCACCGTGCGGACCATCTATTACTGTGACGTGACCCGCAGCGGAGATCTGCTGGAGCTGAAGGTCTGCGCCGACGGATTCTTATATAACATGGTTCGGGCCATTACCGGCACCGTTCTCTACGCGGCGGAGGGCAAATTTGCCCCGGAGGATATTCCGGGCATCCTGGAACGGGGAGACCGGACGGCTGCAGGGCCTACGGTGCCTCCCGGCGGACTGTACCTGACGAGACTTTGGTATGAGGATGAACGGCTCAATGGATAAGCGGACGTATGATATCTGGAATGACGACGACGGTGCGGAGGAGGAGACTGCCAAGAAGCCCCGCCGCCTGCGCCGGTTTCTGATTTTCCTGCTGGTGCTGGTCATCGTGCTGGGGATCGTGGCCCTGGCCGCCTGGCGGGACGGCACCGGCTTTGACGCATTGCGCCGGTATTTCAGCTACGGCGGCGCCGAAAGCAGCGGAGAGGCGGAGTACCGCTATGACGAATCTTCATCCAATCGGTTTGCCCTGCTGGAGGACACGCTGGTGGTTCTCTCGGACACGTCACTGCGGCTGGTTGGCCAGGATGGGGAAGACATCTGGTCTGTTCCCATCCGCATGAGTGCTCCCGCGCTGGAATGCGCGGGGCAGTGGGCGGCAGCTTATGACGTGGGAGGAAATGAGATCCTGGTGGTAAACCGGGAGGGCCAGGTGCTGGAGATGGAGACCGGGGAGGATGAACTGATTATTTCCGTCAGCCTCAGTGAGGACGGTTATCTGGCGGTGACGGCAGAAAAGAAAAACTATAAAGGCTGCGTCAGTGTCTACGACCTCACCGGAGAGTTGCTGTTTGCGTTCAATTCTTCTCAGCGCTTTGTGGTGGATGCATGCTCCTTTGCCGGCGGACAGAAGCTGGCGGCAGTGACCCTGGGACAGGAGAACAGTGTGTTCGTCAGCAATGTGGTGCTCTACGACCTAAAAGAAAAGGGGGAGCAGACCACCGCAGATGGTTCCGGGGTGGAGATCCCCTCCTATGCCGATTACGATATTTCCAACGGCCTCCTGCTGGAGATCTTGGAGCGGGATGGCTCCCTGCTCTCAGTGACGGATTCCTGCCTGAATCAGACGGATGGGCAGGGGGAGAACCAGTGGACTTATTCCTATCAGGGAAACTATCTGCGGGAGTACGACCTGGGGGGAGACGGCTTTACCGCGTTGCTGCTCAACCGCTACCGCTCCGGCAGCGTGGGACGCCTAGTCACCGTCGGCGAGGACGGCGCGGAACTGGCCTCCCTGGATGTCAATGAGGAAGTGGTGGGGGTCTCGGCGGCAGGCCGCTATCTGGCGGTGCTGTATACGGATCAGCTGGTGATCTACACGCCGGAGCTGGAGACTTATGCCACGTTGGTGGGAACTGGATCCGCCGTGGATGTGCTGCAGCGGCCGGATGGCTCGGCTCTGCTGCTTTCCGCGGACTCTGCCAAAGTGTTTTTGCCGTGATTCCCCGGAAAAATTGAAATTCACAAAACGTTTACACGAAGAAAGGTAGGCAAGCATGACGGCAGCTGTTATAATAGACATCGTTGTGGCATTGATTTTGGTATTTTTCACAGTCAACGGTGTGAAGCGCGGGCTGCTGCAATCCGCGGCCGGGCTGGTGATCCTGGTGGCGGCACTGATCGGGGCGTCCCTCATCACCAGCGCCCTGACCGAACCGGTGACCCAGGCGGTCTCCCCGCTGCTTACCAAACAAGTCACCCGGCAGGTGGATGAGGCCATGGCCCAGCAGACGGTGGAAATGCCGGAGGAGGATACGGAAGATCCGGACGGCATCGAGGCGCTGCTGGCCCTGATCGGACTGGACAGCGACGTACGGGAGTCCCTGACGGAGCAGGTCCAGGACACGGTGCGGGATACCGGCGTGTCCATTGCCACCGCCGTGGTGGAGAGCATGACGCGGACCATCGTTTCCAGCCTGCTGTTTCTGGTGTCCTTTGTGCTGCTGGTGCTTTTGCTGCGGATGCTGCTCAAGGCCATGGATCTGGTGGCGCGTCTGCCCGGCTTGCACCTTTTCAACAGTCTGGGCGGCGGTGCTGTAGGGCTGATCCAGGGCGCGCTGGTGCTGTTTTTGGCAGTGTGGATCCTGCGGCGGCTGGGGATGTCCTTTGAGACCGGAGCTTTCGCCGGAACCCATCTTTTGAAGTTTTTTACCGCCAATACGCCGCTGGGCGTGTTGTCGTTTCTCTCATGACGGGGCAATTTGAGCCCGTCTGATAATCTGGAGGTATATGATGCAGCCAACACTTTGCTCAAGATGTAAGAAAAACGTCGCCGTGGTGTTCATCTCCAAAATGGAGGGGGACAAGACCACCAATGAGGGCCTTTGCCTCAAGTGCGCCAAGGAGCTGGGGCTCCCGCAGGTAGACGAGATGATGAAGCGCATGGGGATCTCCGACGAGGATCTGGACACCATCAACAATGAGATGATGCAGGCCTTCAACGGGGTGGAGAATATCGAGGACCTGCCCGGCGGAGAGGACGCCGGGGAGGAGGAAGAGGAGGGCAAGACCGCCACGTTCCCCTTCCTGAACCGGTTGTTCTCCGGATCCGACGCGCCCCGGGCCGGTGAGGGCGGCGCCTCTTCTGAGGACAGTGCGCCCCGGGGCCGGGAGAAGGAACGGAAAGACGGAAAAAACGGCAAGCGCAAATATCTGGAGAGCTACTGCATCTCCCTGACGCAAAAGGCCAAGGAGGGCAAGCTGGATCCGGTGATTGGCCGGGAGCAGGAGATCGAGCGGGTGGTTCAGATCCTGAACCGCCGACAGAAGAATAACCCCTGCCTCATCGGTGAGCCCGGCGTGGGCAAGACTGCCATCGCCGAGGGTCTGGCCCAGCGCATCGCTGCCGGCAATGTCCCCTTCAAGCTGCGGGAGAAGGAGGTCTATCTGCTGGATCTCACCGCCCTGGTGGCGGGTACCCAGTTCCGGGGCCAGTTTGAGTCCCGGATGAAGGGCCTCATTGACGAGGTCAAGCGCCTGGGCAACATCATTTTGATGATCGACGAAGTCCACAACATTGTGGGTGCCGGCGATGCCGAGGGCAGCATGAATGCCGCCAATATCCTCAAACCCGCCCTCTCCCGGGGCGAGATCCAGGTGATCGGAGCCACCACCTTCAATGAATACCGCAAGTCCATCGAGAAGGACACTGCCCTGGAGCGGCGCTTCCAGCCAGTGACGGTGAATGAGCCTTCCATCGAGGATTCCGTGCAGATCCTCAAGGGCCTGGCTCCCAAGTATGAGCAGTACCACGGTGTCAAGATCTCCGAGGGGATATTGCGCCAGGCGGTGGTGCTCTCCGAACGCTACATCACCGACCGCTTCCTGCCGGACAAGGCCATCGACCTGATCGACGAGGCCTGCTCCGACCTGAACCTCAAGGATCCGGATATCTCCCGCCGCATGCAGATCCAGCGGGAGCTGGACGATTATGAGAAAGAGCGCACCATGCTGGAAGAGCAGGGAGCTCAGGAGGGCGCCGAGCCGGATTACGAGCGCATGGCCTTCCTCAAGAGCAAGGAGCTCCAGCTGAACACGGAGCTCACCGCCCTTTGCGAAAAGGGCG
This sequence comes from Dysosmobacter sp., assembly GCF_052306735.1. NCBI lineage: Bacteria > Bacillati > Bacillota > Clostridia > Eubacteriales > Oscillospiraceae > Dysosmobacter > Dysosmobacter sp. The sequence continues at coordinate 19,719 of NZ_DAWBAJ010000024.1, forward strand.
ATCCCCAGCTGAGCATGGACAATCTGGCCCATGTCATCGAGCTTTGGACAAAGATCCCCGCCTCCAAGATCCGGGAGCAGGAATTCCAACGGCTCAGCCAGCTGGAGCAGCGGCTCAAGACCCACATCATCGGCCAGGACGAGGCCATCGCCGCCGTGTCCGCCGCCGTGCGGCGCAACCGGGTGGGCATCAGCCCCAAGCATAAGCCGGTGAGTTTCATCTTTGTGGGCGCTACCGGCGTGGGCAAGACGGAGCTGGTCAAGCAGCTGGCAAATGACCTGTTCAACACGCCGGATTCCCTGATTCGGCTGGATATGTCCGAGTTTATGGAGAAGCATTCCGTCTCCCGGATCGTGGGTTCCCCGCCGGGCTATGTGGGTTATGACGAGGCCGGACAGCTGACGGAGAAGATCCGCCGCAAGCCCTATGCCGTGGTGCTTTTTGACGAGATCGAAAAGGCCCATCCGGATGTGCTCAACGTACTGCTGCAGATCCTGGACGACGGCGAGATCACCGATGCCCACGGCCGCAAGGTGAACTTTGAAAACACCATCATCGTCATGACCTCCAACGCCGGCAGTGCCACCAAGGAGGGTACCGTGGGCTTTGGCCGCTCCGCCAATGAGCAGGATGCCGACCGTGCCATGAAGGCGCTGCAGCAGTTCCTGCGTCCCGAGTTCATCAACCGCGTGGACGCCGTCATCTGCTTCAACCGCCTCAGCGAAGAGAATTTCAAATCCATTGCCCGTATTATGCTGGACGAACTGGCAACCTCTTTGAAGGATAAGGGTATCGCCTTTACCTATGACGACGCCCTGGTGGACTTCCTGACGGAAAAGTCCTACTCTCTCACCTATGGCGCCCGCAACCTGCGGCGCACCATCCAAAAGGAGCTGGAGGATCCCATGGCCACCAAGATCATTGACAGCTATGACGCTCCCATCACCCAGGTGAAAGCCACGGCGGAGAACGGCGCTGTAAAGCTGTATACGCTCTGAGAAAAGCACTGTGAAGGGGGGAGGACTTGCATGCTGTTTCGGAAGAATATCGATCCGCGCTGTGCTTACTGCCAGCGGGGGCAGCAGATCAATGACCGGGAAGTGGCCTGTGTCAAGCACGGGATCATGGCGGTGGAGGATCATTGCCGTTCCTTCAAGTATGATCCCCTGAAGCGGGTACCGCCTCGTCCGGCGGTGCTGGATACCGACAAACTGAACGAAGCGGATTTTTCGCTGTGACCGTCAACAGGCGCCCGGGAGTTCCCTGGCGCCTGTTGTGGCAACTGTAAGAAAAGGGGGAAGGACAGATGGAACAAAAGAAAGTCTGGGCAGTGTATTGGAGTGCCACCGGCAACACGGACAAGGTGGTCAACACGGTGGCGGAATCCCTGGCCGGGAAGCTGGGGCTTCCTCTGGAGCGCCGGAGCTTTACCCGGCCCGGTGAGCGGAGAGAAGCGCTTTCCTTTGCAGATTCTGACCTGGTGGTGCTGGGAATGCCCACCTATGCGGGGAAGCTGCCCAATAAGATGCTGCCCTTCGTGCAGGAGGAGATCCTGGGGAACGGAGCTCTGGCGGTGGGACTGGTGACCTTTGGCAACCGCAGCTTTGACAACTCCCTGGCGGAGCTGTGCGCCTGTCTGGAGGCCGGTGGCTTCCACACCGTGGCGGCCGGGGCCTTTGCCTGCCGTCACGCGTTTACGGACGCCTTGGCTGATGGCCGGCCGGACTGGGATGACAAGCGGATGATGGAGGCCTTTGCGGGGGAGATTGCAGACAAGGTGAAATCCCTGACAGAGATTCCGGCCCCTATTACCGTACCCGGCGATGCCGACGCGCCTTACTATGTACCCAAGGGAATTGACGGCCAGCCTGCCAAGTTCCTCAAAGCAAAGCCCCAGACGGATCTGGGCAAGTGCACTGACTGCGGTGCCTGCGCCCGCCTGTGTCCCATGGGAGCCATTGATCCGAAGAATACCGCCCTGGTGCCGGGTACCTGCATCAAGTGCCAGGCCTGTGTCCGCAAGTGCACCAAGCACGCAAAGTATTTTGACGACCCCGCATTTCTCAGCCATGTAGCCATGCTGGAGGCCAATTTCACAGAGCCCAAGGAGAATCAGCTGTTTTTGTGACAGATATGCACCGCGCAGAGAAGCGCCGGTCTCTGCTGTGAGAGGACCGAAAGTCCTGGTGGGAAGTTCTAACCAAACAGGAAAAGCACCCCGTTACGACGGGGTGCTTTCTGTTTCAGGAAGACAGTATTGGGTGTACAGCGCCACATGGTCATAGATGGCCCGCCAGCTGCTGTGAGCATTGCCTGTGACACAGAGATAGCGGCTGCCGTCAGAGGTCTCAGCCCAGCTGGCGGCACAGTTGCCGGATTGGACCACATAGCCCGTTTTGCCGCCCACGACTTCCAGCCCCTCCGGCACATGGTCCTCGATCTTGCGCAGGAACCAGTTGGACAGATCCTGCCCCTCGGGGTGCTGCGCAGTGGGCTGGGTGTGGTAGATGTGGGTGGAGAGGACCTCCCGGCACAGGTCGTTCTCCATGGCGGCTTTCAGGATCAGCGCCATATCGGTGACGGTGCAGGAGTGGGCTTCATCGTAAAGGCCCACGCAGTTGGTAAAGTGGGCGGTATCGGATAGGCCCAGTTCCTCCAGCTTTGCATTCATCAGTTCCACAAAGGCCTCCTGGGAGCCGCACAGGTAGTACGCAAGGCCCAGGGCGGCATCGGCGCCGGAGGGGAGGATAGTCCCGTAAAGCAGATCCCGGATGGGGATGACCTCCTCGTTCAAAAACCCCACGACACTGCATTCATTGACATAGCAATAATCCGTTACCTCCAGCGTCATGGTGAAGGTGTCGTCCAGGCTGACATCCTTTTTTTCAATTTGTTCTACTGCTACAAGAAGCGTCAGGATCTTGGTCATGGAGGCGGGGTTGATGCGGGTATCAGCGGCTTTTTCCGCCAGAATGGTACCGTTGGCAAGATCGATCACCACGGCGTATTGGCTGTCGGCCTCAGCGGAGATGGCGGCAGTCTGTGCCGTTCGTTTTACCGTGTATGCCGGTTCCGGTTCCGGCTCCGCCGGGGGCGTCTGCACCTCCATCTGCGCCGCCTGTACGGAAGCTGTGGGATCCTGCGTTTCCTCCGGCTGTATGGCATACCAGATCAGGCAAACAGCCAGCAGGGGAATGAGTACCGCCGCCAGACGCAGGCATTGCAGCCGAAGATGCTGACGCCGCCTGCGCTTTCGCTGTGCTGCGCGCTGTGCCCGCCGGGCGGCCCGCTCCTGTTCCGTGCTGTGGGAGAATTGATAGTCCATAGCTGTTGTCGCCTGCCTCGCTGTGTAGAGTCGCCACCAGGGTACTGCCTGGGTACATGCACATTATTATAGCAAGAAAACTGCGCCCGTGCACCCTGTTTTCCGAAAAAATAAAAATTTGCCGTGGAGGAAGGAAAAAACACCGGAAAAACGCTGTCAGGCCAAGCCGGAGCGCCATAATCTGAAAACGAGAACAAAACTTGGAGGGAGATTATGGCACAGGTTACGAATTTTTTCGTGGGAGCAAACAGCGGAAACGGGTTCCAGAACCTGTTTTCGGAACTGACCGACCTGGAGGATACCTATGATCTGATGATTCTCAAGGGAGGCCCCGGAGTGGGAAAGAACACCTTTATGCGGGAGATCGGCCGGGCTATGGAGGAGGCGGGTACGCCGGTGGAATATCTGTGGTGCTCCGGTGATCCCGACTCCCTGGACGGCGTGGTGCTGCCAGCTCTGCGCTGTGCCGTGGCCGACGGTACCAGTCCCCATGTGCTTGAGCCCAAATACCCGGCAGCGGTGGATCGGTATGTGGATTTGGGGAGATTTTACGATCTGTCCGCTGCCAAGCGGGATGCAGAGGAGGTAAAGGCCCACACCCATACCTACAAGGCCGCCTACGAGCGGGCTTACCGCCACCTGAAAGCCGCCCGGTCTGTGGAGCTGGATGCCGTTCGGACAGTGGCCGCGGGATTTGACCGGCCCCGGGCGGAAAAGCGTGTGGGAGGCATCATCACCCGGGAGCTGCGCCGCCGGGGCGGACAGCAGGGGCGCACCCTCCGCCGCTTTTTGGGAAGCATGACCCACAAGGGCTACATTTGGCGTTTTGACAGCGTGGATGTCCTCTGCCCCAAGGTCTACGAGTTCGCAGACAGCTGGGAGCAGGCGGGGCCGCTGCTGGAGATGCTCCGTCGGGAGGCCACGGCAAACGGCTGGGACGTCATCGCCTGTCCAGCCCCTGAGGAGCCGGAGCGGCTGGAGCATCTGCTGGTACCGGGACTGGGGCTGGCCTTTGTGACCTCCCGGCCAGGAATGGACTACGGAAAAAAGCCCTTCCGCCGGATCCGGCTGGATGCTCTGGGAACGGCGGAAAAGCGCGCCCGGCTGCGCTTTGAGACCCGTATGGCGGCACTGCTGCGGGAGGAGGGACGGCATGCACTGATGGACGCCAAAGCTGCCCACGACCGCCTGGAGGCAGTTTACAATCCCTATGTGGACTTTGACGGAGTCCGGGCGCTGGCGGCCATGGAGGCCGGACGGCTGCTGAGTTATCTGAAATGACATTGCTATCCAAAAAGAGAGACACCGGTTCTCGGTGTCTCTCTTTTTTAGATTTAAGGTTGATATTCCACGTACAGCTCCCGGACGGTGTCAGCGTCGGAAGGTGCAGAGGGCTTGGGGGATACCGATGCTTCATGGGGGCCGTCCCGCCAGGCGAGGAACTTGGGGGCTACCTGGGGGAACAGAGCCAGAGAGAGAACGTCCTCGTCGCTTTTGGCAATGTCCCGGAACTCCTCCCGGTATTTGGGCAGCTCCGGCTCCAAAAGATCCGCCGGGCGGCAGGTGATGACCTCCTCTGGAGAGATACCGGCCTTGGCCCGGACATCCTCGTTCACGGTGCCGGGAAGTTTTCCGTACTCTCCCCGGAGCATGGCCTTGGATTCTTTGGTGAAGGTCTTATACCGTTCCCCGGTGATGACATTCATTACCGCCTGGGTGCCCACAATTTGGCTGGAGGGGGTCACCAGAGGCGGGTAGCCGTAGTCCGCCCGCACCCGGGGAATCTCGGACAGAACTTCATAGTATTGATCCTCTTTTCCAGCCTGTTTGAGCTGGGAGATGAGGTTTGAGAGCATGCCGCCTGGTACCTGATAGAGGAGAGTGTTCGTATCCACATTCAGCACCTTGGGATCCAGGGATCCCTCCTCCTTGAGCCGCTGGGCAACTTTGCGGAAGTGGGCAGCCGCTTCACTCATTTTATTCAGGTCCAGCCCGGTATCCCGGACAGTGCCCTGGAGAGTGGCCACCAGGGATTCCGTAGCGGGCTGAGAGGTGCCGTTGGCCAGGGGAGAGAGGGCGGTATCCACAATGTCCACCCCCGCCATAGCCGCCATGAGATATACCATGTCGCCGGTGCCGGTGGTGTTGTGGGTATGCAGGTGGATGGGGACAGATACCGTCTCCTTGAGGCGTTTCACCAGAGAATAGGCCGCCGTGGGCAGCAGCAGGTTTGCCATATCCTTGATGCAGATGACGTCGGCTCCCATCTGCTCCAGCTCCCGGGCCAGTTTTACGAAGTATTCCTCGTCATGGATGGGGGAGATGGTGTAGGACAAGGTAGCCTCTACCATGCCGCCGTACTTCTTGGTGGATCGGATGGCCTGCTCCAGGTTGCGCACGTCGTTGAGTGCATCGAAGATCCGGATGATGTCGATGCCGTTCTCAATGCTTTTGGCGCAGAAGGCGTCCACCACGTCGTCGGCGTAGTGTTTGTAGCCCAGGATGTTCTGGCCCCGGAAGAGCATCTGCAGCTTCGTGTGGGGAAGAGCCCTGCGCAGCTGCCGCAGCCGATCCCAGGGATCCTCCTTTAAAAAGCGCATGCATGCGTCGAAGGTGGCACCGCCCCAGCACTCCAGGGACCAGTAGCCGATGGAGTCCAGCACTTCGCAGGCAGGGAGCATATCCTCCAGCCGCATGCGGGTGGCCGCCTGGGATTGGTGGGCGTCCCGGAGGATGGTATCGGTGAGATACAGGGGGGTCTTGGATAAGAATTCCATAGCCATTCTCCTTTACCCGAACAAAGAGATGAGGACGCCCGCGGCAATGGCGGAGCCGATGACGCCTGCCACGTTGGGGCCCATGGCGTGCATCAGTAGGAAGTTGCCGGGGTTGGCCTCCTGGCCCACTTTCTGGGATACCCGGGCCGCCATAGGCACGGCGGAGACTCCGGCGGAGCCGATGAGGGGATTGATCTTCTCTTTGAGGAACAGATTCATAAACTTGGCCAGCAGCACGCCGCCGGCGGTGCCGAAGCCGAAGGCCACGATGCCCATGGCCAGAATTGCCAGGGTCCGGGGGCTGAGGAAGGTGGTGCCGGTGGCGGTGGCGCCCACGGAGACCCCCAGAAAGATGGTGACGATATTGACCAGTTCATTTTGCACCGTCTTGCTGAGCCGCTCGGTAACGCCGCACTCCCGGAAGAGGTTGCCCAGCATCAGGCAGGCAATGAGCGGAGCGGCAGAGGGGACCAGCAGTGCAACAAAGACCGTCACCAAGATGGGAAAGACGATCTTCTCCCGCTTGGAGACTTCCCGCAGGGGCTTCATGACGATCTTGCGCTCTTCCTCCGTGGTGAGGAGTTTCATGATGGGCGGCTGGATCACCGGCACCAGGGCCATGTAGGAGTATGCCGATACCGCGATGGGGCCCAGCAGGGCCGGGGCCAGCATGACGGTAACGAAAATGGCGGTAGGACCGTCGGCACCGCCGATGATGCCGATGGAGGAGGCCTCCGGGCCGGTAAAGCCCAGCAGGCGGCAGCCTACGTAGGTCATGAAAATGCCCAGCTGTGCGGCGGCCCCCAGCAGCAAGCTCTTGGGGTTGGCGATGAGAGGGCCGAAATCCGTCATGGCGCCCACACCCATGAAGATCAGGCAGGGATAGATGCCCAGCTTCACGCCCAGATACAATACGTCAATGAGCCCCACGGAGATGGTCTGCCCTACTGTGACGGTGGCGAGTACCGTGTCTGAAACACCCTCTGCCGCAAGGCCGTCCAGAAAGGCCTGGGTAATTTCAGCGCCGCCGAAGAGATCCCAGTGGATATGCCCCCCGGCAAAGAGAATCTCGTGGTACATCTCCGCCCCCGGCAGGTTGGTCAAGAGCATGCCGAAGGCGATGGGAACCAGCAGCAGCGGTTCGAACTTCTTCACGATACCCAGGTACAGCAGTACGCAGGAAATACCGATCATAATGAGACATTTCCAGTTGCCCTCCTGGGTGAATTGGTAAAAACCTGTACTGTTGATAAAATTCAGGATCGCTTCCATACCGCCCTCCAGTCTGTCACTGGATGACGCACAGCACCGTGCCGGACTCCACCGACGCACCCTTGGCGGCGCTGACGGATATTACCCGGCCGTCCCGGGGACACATGATCTCGTTTTCCATCTTCATGGCCTCCAGGATCATCAAAACCTGTCCCCGCTTTACCGGATCTCCCGGGGCAATGCTGACAGACAGGATGGTTCCCGGCATGGGGGCCGTTACCGTTTCACCGCCGGCAGGGGCGGAAGCAGCGGGGGCGGCTGTGGCAGCAGCCGCGGACGCCGGGGAGGGTCCCGTCAGTTCCTCCAGTTCGATCTCATAGGGGACACCATTGACCGTGACTTTGTACTTTTTCATTGACCTTTCTCCAATCCCTTCCTGGTTTCCAGTTACAGCCGCTTGATAGAGCGGATGCGGATGCCGGTGACGTCCGTCCCCAGATCTTCCGCAATGGCGGCGGAAATGGCGGCTACCATCTCCGGTCGGATGGGTTCCGGCGGCGGGACCTGTGGGCTCCGGCAGGCGACAGGGGCCGTTTTCCCTTTGCCGCATATCACGCTCATGAGTTTCGTCAGACCGATCAGACAGACCAGACCGAAGAACACCGTTCCCATACCCATCACGCATACAAATGCGCTGCTGTAGTCCATAGCTGCCTCCTTTACAAGTTTTAGTTATATTTTAACATATTTCACCATAGAATCAACTGAATATTTGTGCATTATTTTTGACATTCCAGCCGGTGACGGATATCCACTGTGAAAAAGGGCGAAAATTGAGGAGTTGACCGGTTCAATCTTGGCAACCCGCAAGACTTGATGTATGCTATTCTTTTATCAGATATCACATTGCCGGGGAAATCCCGGAGGAAAGGGGCGTCATGCGATACCGGAATGTCATTGGCGGGTCATTTCTGGACCGGCCCAACCGCTTTATTGCCCATGTGGAGACTGCGGCGGGAATCGAGACAGTCCATGTCAAAAATACAGGCAGGTGCCGGGAGCTGCTGGTGCCGGGAGCCACGGTATATCTGGCAAAAGGGGACAATCCTGCCCGGAAAACAGCATATGATCTCATAGCGGTGGAAAAGGGCAGCCGCCTGATCAATATGGACGCCCAGGCCCCCAACCGGGTGTTTGCGGAATGGGCCGCTGCCGGCCGCTTCCTGCCGGACACCCGATCCCTTTGGCCGGAGTACCGGTGGGGGGATTCCCGGCTGGACTTCTGCGTGGAGACGGCCCATGGAAGTCATCTGGTAGAGGTCAAAGGGGTAACGCTGGAGGAGGACGGTGCTGCCCGCTTTCCGGATGCGCCTACGGAGCGGGGTGTCCGGCACATCCGGGAGCTGCAGAAGGCTGTGCGTTCCGGGCTTGACGCTACCCTCTTTTTTGTGGTACAAATGAAAGACGTCCGCAGTGTGGCCCCCAATGACGACACCCATCCTGCCTTCGGTGAGGCTTTGCGGGAGGCAGCGGCTGCAGGAGTGCACGTGTGTGCCTGGGACTGTGATGTGACGCCGGAGAGCCTTGCCATCCGGCGGGAGGTTCCGGTGATCTTGTGAGAGGAAATCAGGGGAGTATATGGGAATTTTGGAATTGCTGCTCATTGGTGTGAGCTTGTCTATGGACGCCTTTGCGGTGTCGCTGTGTCAGGGATTGAGCATGCCGCGGCTCAACTGGCGGCACGCTTCCGTCATTGCGCTGTTTTTCGGCGGCTTTCAGGCTCTGATGCCTGTGATCGGCTGGCTGCTGGGATCTCAGTTTGCCGGATACATCCAGAGTTTTGACCATTGGGTGGCGTTTTTCCTGTTGCTGATCATCGGCGGAAATATGGTGCGGGAGGCGTTTGCACCGGAGGAGGAAGCGGAGGACGGCTGTTCCGCCGGAGAGCATCTGGATCTCAAGCGCCTTTTTCTCATGGCGATTGCGACCAGTATCGATGCTCTGGCCATCGGTGTCACCTTCGCGTTTTTGGAAGTGGTAATTCTGGAGGCCGCTGCTGTGATCGGTGTGACCACCTTTGTGATTTCCCTGCTGGGGGTAGCTATCGGCAATTACTTCGGCACCCGTTATCAAAAGCGGGCGGAGATCACCGGCGGTGTGATTTTGATTTTGTTGGGAGCCAAGATTTTACTGGAACATCTGGGGATCCTGGGATAAAAAGAAGCGCCCCGTGTCCGGATGGACACGGGGCGTTATTCTTATGCACGCTCAGCAGCAGGAGTTGGGATTGCAGCCGCAGCCGTTGTTGTTGCCGCAGCCACAGCCGCAGCCGTTGGAGCTGCCGCTGCCGCAGCAGCACCACAGAACGATCAGCAGAATGATGATCCAGCAGCAGTTGCCTCCACCAAAACCGTTATTGCACATACCGGAACCTCCTAAGATATCGTAGGCCGGCCCGACCGGCCTCAGTCCATAGTATGCAACAGGGGGGAGGTGGTGACAGAAGGGAGGCTCTTATTTCCGGCCGCTGGTTACCAGGGACTGAGCAGCGGTCCATTCCTGCCGGGTGAACACGCCCTTGTTCAGAAGAACGCTGCCCAGAGTGCCGCTGCCGTCGGATACCATGGCGTCCAAGGCATAATAGGAGACATAGACCAGATCCGCCCGCAGGAAAGTGCCGCTGCGCAGGGAAGCGGCCTCGTTGGAGTTGAGGACGCCGCTGGCGCAGGCACGATCCAGAGTGTCAGACAGATTGGTGTTGCCGGAGGAGCTGTACCCCAGGGCCCGCAGCATGAACTCCACATACTGGTTGGCCGTGATCCCCAAAGAGGGCTGGAAGGTGGTAGCGGTATAGCCGTTGGTGTATCCCTTTTCATAGGCGTAGCCCACATACTGGGCGGCCTGGGTGCCGGGAGTGATATCGGTAAAGGGGGTGGTGCCGGACCAGGCCAGCGCGGCATTTTCCTCCCCCAGAACCCGGATGAACATAATAAGGGCCTGAAGACGGGTGGGGGAAACCTCCAGATCATAGCCGCTGCCGTAGCCGGTAAAGCTGCCCTGGAAGAGATGGATGGTCTTCAGAGCGGAGGCGATGGCATTGTAGTCCGTAGCGCTGGAATAGGTAAAGGAATAGGGACCCTGATAATCCAGTACCGCGGTTTTGGAGGTGACCGCAAACTGGGCGGTAGTATCCTCCGCTACCATATAGCGGTGGTTTGCCGCCAATGCCGTGCCGCTGGAGACAGCGGTACCAGTGGTGACGTCGATTACAGCGCCGGAGGCGAAGGTCACATGGGCGCTGCCCGCCAGGAGCAGAACGTTGGTTCCAGTGGTTCCAACCAGCACATCGCCCTGCTTGAGCCGTGTTTCTGCCCAAGTGGAAGCGGAGGCGGAGGAGAGATCTCCGCTGGAGAGCTGCTCCAGAAGCTGCTGATCCGATGCGTTCAGCTTTTGATCCACCTGGTTATTTACCGTATCGGTAAACGTGCCGGTCAAATGAGAAAGCGAAACCAGAGGATCGCCGGAACTTCCGCCAGCGGCCAGCGCCAGCATCAGCGTTGCGGAAATCGCCAGGCAGGCGGCGAGAAGAACGGTGAATTTCTTCATGAAAATGATGTATCCTTTCGTCTTTCCGATCCAGCAGCCGGGATCAGCGGTTGGCGATGCGGTAACTGAGGGTCAGCAGGCTGTCTGCAAAGTGGATATTCTCAAATTTTACATCGGGGTAGGGACTGGAGAGTTCCACGTTTGTAAAGTTCCAGAAGCCTTTCACCCCCAGACTCATCAGGCGGTTTGCGGTATCCTGTGCCACAGATTGCGGGATGGTGAGCACCACCACATCTACTGTGTGGGTGTGGATATAGTCATCTAAATCATTGAGGGACAGGATGGGGACGTGGTTGACGGTAGACCCCACCACTGCGGGGGAAACATCAAAGGCCGCATCCACAGAAAATCCGGTGGAAGCGAAGGGAAAGTTTTGCAGCAGCGCATGGCCCAGATTACCCACGCCGATCATGATGAGGTGATGATCGTTGTCCACGCCCAAGATATGGCCGATCTCCGAGCGCAATTCTTCAACGTTGTACCCATATCCCTGCTGTCCGAACTCTCCAAAGCAGCTGAAGTCCTGTCGGATCTGGGAAGCGGTGATATTCATTTCCTGCCCCAACGAGTGGGAGGAGATCCGAACGACACCCCGGCGGCAAAGATCCGTCAACTGGCGGTAATAGCGGGGCAGCCGCCGAATGACGGCGTCTGAAATATTCTCCTTTTTCAATGCAATTCCCTCCGAATCTTAGGGTCTTGTTAAAATATTCTCAAAAGTTAGTTTAGCCCATTCCACCTTAATTGTCAAATTTTTTAACAATCTTTTTTGACACAAAAAAATTTCCTCAAAAAGCTTTACAAATTCGAAAAAGATTGCTATACTATTAAGCACGCGTGGATGACACGTTTTACATGCGCCCGTAGCTCAGTTGGATAGAGTGACAGACTCCGACATTTCCGGCGGTTCCAGTTGAGATACAGCGCAAATCCCCTGCAAGTGAATATGCGCCCGTAGCTCAGTTGGATAGAGTGACAGACTCCGACTCTGTAGGCCACTGGTTCGAATCCAGCCGGGCGTACCAAAAGAGGGCCTCTCGTAAAATGTTTTTACGAGAGGCCCTCTTTTCAGGCGTCTATAGTGTCAAACAAACATATCTAAGTTAATAGATTATCGTCTATGTTCTTTAGTAATTCGGATAAAACTGAAATTTCGTCTTCGCTTGGATAAGGCGAGTGAGTTGCCATTAGCCTTTGGTTGCAGACCTTATCCGGGTTCATTCCTGTAATCTTAAACAAAACATCAGATCTGTCCTCAAGTTCTGCATGTCGAAGTTCCTCATCCAGAACCCACATGCGAAATCTTGGACCAACGCCATTTCGTTGCCATACATATCTGAAGTCCGAAAACATAAGACCTTCCAGGGATTCTGTATATACAATGATAGCCGTGATCTTTTTTAATGCATCTGGATGTACACCTATTGCGTTTGCGATATTCGGATGCATCAGTATTCCATTGACTTCATTTGTTAATAATGCCCAAGGCTCTAAAAAACTGTTAGATGGAAAATCTCGATAAGACCAATTTATATACAGCAAATTATATTCATTCTTTTCGGGAACTGCAAACTTGCTTGCTGCACTGTTGATAAAATCTCGGAGTTTTAGTACACGCGGGGGCAAATAAATAATCCCATGA
>NZ_DAWBAJ010000025.1:0-32020 GCF_052306735.1 Dysosmobacter sp.
AGCCCATGCTGGAGTTCTCCGGCTCCTGCGCCGGCTGCGCCGAGACCAGCTATGCTCGTCTCATCACCCAGCTCTTCGGCGATCACATGTACATCTCCAACGCCACCGGCTGCTCCTCCATCTGGGGCGGACCCGCAGCCACCTCTCCCTATTGCACCAATAAGGAAGGCCACGGCCCCGCTTGGTCCAACTCCCTGTTCGAGGATAACGCCGAGCACGGCCTGGGCATGTATCTGGGCCAGCAGGCCACCCGCAACCGTCTGGCGGACAAGATCCGTGAGCTCTCCGGTGTGACCGAGAGCGCTGAGAAGAAGGCTGCCTGCGAGGAGTACCTGGCTACCATGGAGGACTACGAGGCCAACAAGGCTGCCTGCGAGAAGCTGATTGCTGCTCTGGAAGCCGATCCCGACTGCCCGTACTCCAAGACTATCCTGGCCGACAAGGAATTCCTGTGCAAGAAGTCCATGTGGATCTTCGGCGGCGACGGCTGGGCTTACGATATCGGCTTCGGCGGCGTGGACCATGTCCTTGCCTCCGGCAACGATGTGAACATCTTCGTCTTCGATACCGAGGTGTACTCCAACACCGGCGGACAGGCTTCCAAGGCCTCCAACATCGGCCAGGTGGCACAGTTTGCCGCTGCCGGTAAGGAGATCAAGAAGAAGTCCCTGGCGGAGATCGCCATGAGCTACGGCTACATCTATGTGGCTCAGGTGGCCATGGGCGCCAACCCCGCTCAGACCCTGAAGGCCATCCAGGAGGCCGAGGCCTATCACGGCCCGTCCCTGATCATCGGCTACGCTCCCTGCGAGATGCACTCCATCAAGGGCGGCATGATGAACTGCCAGAAGGAAATGAAGAAGGCTGTGGATTGCGGTTACTGGAACCTGTTCCGCTTCAACCCGGCTGCTGAGGGTGCCAAGTTCACCCTGGACTCTAAGGAGCCCAAGGGCGGCTATCAGGAGTTCCTGATGAACGAGGCCCGTTACAGCCGTCTGACCCGCGAGTTCCCCGACCGCGCTACCGAGCTGTTCCAGCGCAACGAGAAGGCTGCTATGGAGCGGTACGATCACCTGCTCAAGCTCAAGGCCATGTACGAGGGCTGATGCCCCGTCTCCTGAGCTGAACCGGGAAATGAAGAGCCCCTGTCCAATCGGACAGGGGCTCTTTTTTTACCTGCGGGGTTCTTTTCCCGGGAAAGGGGAATCCGTGCATGGGGAACGGCTGGGAGCCCTTCCAGAAGTTGTCCGTTGCAGGGCGGAACGGGGCTCTGGTATCATAGGGGGGACAATGATACCCCCTTCCGGGGCTTGAAAGGAGCAATTTCCATGCGCAAGCGCAATCCCCTCCGGCGGGCAGCGGCATGGCTGGCGGCGGTGTGCCTGACGCTGCCCCTGCTGACGTCTCCCGCCGGCTCTACCGGAGCCCAATCCACCGCATCTTCCGCCGCAGCCGGAGAGGTGGTGGGCTATTACGCCGGCTGGTCTTCCTATCTGGGCTATGCCCCCGGCGACGTCCCGGCGGAGCAGCTGACCCAGATCAACTATGCTTTTGCCGCCATTGACGGCGATACCGGGAAACTGGTACTGGACAACCCCACCCAGGACAAAAAGAATTTCCAGGGCCTCCTGGCCCTGAAAAAGCGAAATCCACAGCTGCGGATCGTGCTATCCGTGGGCGGCTGGGACTACTCCACCTATTTCTCTGATGTGGCTTCCACCGCCAAGGGGCGGGAGACCTTTGCCCAGAGCTGCGTGGATCTCCTCACCGCCCACAGCCTGGACGGCATCGACCTGGACTGGGAGTATCCCGTTTCCGGCGGCCAGCCGGGGGTGATCCACCGGCCCGCGGACAGGGAGAACTTCACGCTGCTGCTCCGGGCTATCCGGGATGCCCTGGATAAACAGGAGCGCCGGGACGGGAAGGAATACGTGCTCACCATTGCCGGAGCGGCGGGAACCGGGTACCTGGCCAACATCCAGCCCCGGGCGGTAGCAGAGATCGTGGATCACGTGTTCCTGATGGCCTATGATCTCCACGGCCCCTGGGACCGTTACGCAGATCTGAACGCGCCCCTCTACACGCCCACAGAGTCCTCGCCCCAGTACCGGTCCAGCGTGGACGCGGCAGTGGATGCCTGGCTGAAAGCCGGCGTCCCGGCGGAGAAGCTGGTGCTGGGCATGCCCCTCTACGGCTACATATACCAGGGGGTGCGCAGCACCAACAGCGGCCTTTACAGCACCTTTACCTCCGCAAAATCCGTCACCTATAACCAGCTGAAAAAGAGTTACCTGAGCAGCAGCTCTTACCGCAAGCTCCGCCATGCCACCGCTCAGGTGCCCTATCTCTACGGAAACGGCGCCTTTATCTCCTATGACGACGTCACCTCCATTGCCGCAAAAGCCGGGCTGGCGGCAGAGCGGGAGCTGGGGGGCATCGGCTTCTGGGAGCTCTCCCAGGACGCGGAGGCGGAGCTCATCTCCAGCGCCTGCAGCGCCTTTTCCGCAACGCCCTTCCGGGACGTGCCTGCCGGTGCCTGGTATGCCGAGGCCGTGCTCCGGGTATATGAGGAGGGCTGGATGAACGGCACCACCGCTGCCACCTTTACCCCGGCGGGAACGGTGACCCGGGGAATGCTGGCGGCCATCCTCTACCGGATGGAAGGAACGCCCTCCGCTTCCGGTTCCGTGCCCTTCCGGGATGTGGACCAGAGCAGCTACTATGCCAAAGCCATTACCTGGGCTGCCCAGAAGGGGATCCTGGAGGGCTACGAGGACGGCACCTTCCGCCCGGATGCGCCCCTGACCCGCCAGCAGCTTGCGGCCATTCTCTTCCGCTACGCTTCCTGGCTGGGTAAGGCCGGGGATGCACAGGGGAACCTTTCCGCCTGGCCCGACGCCGCTGCTGTGGAGTCCTATGCCCGGGAGGCCATGGCCTGGGCCGTGGACGTGGGCGTGCTCCAGGGCCGTGCCGACGGCACGTTGGACCCCGGCGGCACCGCCACCCGTGCCCAGACCGCGGTGCTCCTCACCCGCCTGTGGGACTATCTGGAGGCGTAAGAACAAAAAAACACCCCGAAGCACAGCTTCGGGGTGTTTTTTATACCATTGTAAGAGTGGTTCAGGCTTTGGTAGCCTCGCAGCGCAGCCGCAGCTGCTCCGCAGTTACCTGGAAGCCCTCCTGCAGGTAAGGAAGGTGGGGCAGCTCCTCCGGCAGCGTTACACCACGCCGCGCACACACGGCGTCGGTAACGGCCCGCAGCATCCCCGGGTTTTTCACCAGCAGGGGGCCGGTGAGCTCCGAGGCAAAGACGTTATCCCGGTGGAAGCCCTCCGGGCCGCCCTCTCGCTCATTGCCGAAGCCCATGGCACAGGCGGTGATGAGCGGGGCCTCCACGCCGGAGATCACTGCGCACTTGTTCATAAAGCCCACCACAGGCTCATCATAGAGATCCGTGGTGCCGTACAGGTCGCCCACGATGCGCTTGTCCCCTTGCACGGCGGTAAAGGATGCCACTTCCAGGCCCTTGCGGCACTGGCCGTCCCGCCCGGTGACAGAGGCGCCCAACAGCTCCATGGCGGTGCCGGCAAAGAGCATGGGCAGCCCGTCTCCGGCAGCGGAGCGAATGTCCCCTGCCATGGAAGAGAGGGCTTCCAGCGCCGCCGCCTGGCTGCGCTCGGTACCGGCGCCCAGAAAGAGGAAATCGGCGCCGGAGAGGCTGGCGGTGTCCCCGGGGGCCACCGTCTCCAGATGGACGCTGTGTCCCAGCAGCTCCAGCTGGCGCACCAGCACGGAGACGTTGGCATAGCTTCCGTAGAGGCTCATGAGATCGGGATAGAGATGCAGAAAACGAAATTCCATGGCTCAGGCCTCCTTTTTCACAGCCGGCAGATCCAGCAGCTTGTCCCGGTCGGAGAAACAGGTCACCACGTACAGCGCCTCGTCCCCGGACTCCTGAAGGGTCTGGGCGGCGGCGGGGATCTCGGGGATGACTTCCAGCCGCTCCTGGGGGATGGAGGTGAAGGAGAACCGCATGGCCAGGTCGTTGCAGTAGCGGCCGGAGAGAATGATCTTCCCCACATGAGGGCAGTTGAGAAGATCGAAGTCGATGTCCCACAGCCAGCTGGTCTCACTGGTGAAGTATTTGCGGCTGACGGCGTCCACGATCACCAGCACCGTGCAGGGCTTGTCCGTGGAGCGGATATAGCGCAGGTTGGTGTCGTAGGCGATGGAGTTTTCGTGCTTGGAGGTCAGCAGCGTACCGTGGTGGGCGCCCAGAGTGAAGGTCTGCATGCGGCCGTTTTTCAGCACATAGTTGCTGATGACCCCGGCGGCGGTGTCCGCGGCGATGCCGATGGTGCGGCAGACGCTGTAGGCCGCCAGAATGTTGTAGACATTGTAGATGCTGCGGAAGGACAGTTTCACGGTGACGGCGTTGTCCAACGTCAGGATGCCCCGATCCAGATCCGCGGCGGTGACGGTGAAATCCGTCTCATGGCGGCGGTGTCCGCAGCGGGTGCAGCGGAAGTCGCCGATGTGGTTATAGTGGACGGAGCCGTACTCCATGGGCCCCTTGCACACCGGGCAGTAAGCGCCGTCGTGGTAGACGCCGGTGGGAGCGGGCAGGGAGAGGACCTGGGGATCCAGGCCAAACCATTTCACCTTTTCATGTCCCCGGGCAAAGCAGGATACCAGAGGATCGTCAGCGTTGAGCAGCAGCTCCGTGTCCGGGTGGATGGCCGGAAGAATGGCGTCATAGACCCACTCGGGATGGCCGTTGCGGGTCAGCTGATCCCGGTAGAGGTTGGTGATAACGAACTGCGTGGGGTGGAAGAACTTGAAGCTGTGGGCAGCGTAGCGCTCGTCGGACTCCAGCAGCAGCACATCCGCCCGAACCCGTCCGGTGAGGGTGGCATGGGTGAGCACCGTGGTGGTGACGCCCTCGATCTGGTTGGAGCCCTCCTGGTTGTAGACCACGGTCTTACCGCCGGAACGCAAAATGGCGGCGATCATCTCCACCGTGGAGGTCTTGCCGTTGGACCCGGTGACGGCGATAATGTGCTCCGGCAGACGGACCCGGGAGAGGATATCCGGACAGATCTTCAATGCGGCCCTGCCGGGCAGGGAGCTTCCCTTGCCCACGAGACGGCCTACCGCCCGTCCCAGCTTGCACACCAGAATGGCCAGAAACAGTTTCACGCCTGTTCCATCTCCTTTTCCGCCGTGTCGCCGCCCAGCTGGGCCACTGCCCGGACGGGGGCGCCGTCGGCGTGTTCATATTTCATGGGCAGGGCCATGAGCATAAAGTCCGTGCGGCCCACGACCTTTTTCAGACACAGGTTTTCCAAAATCACCAGTCCGCCCTGGAGGAGGATCTTGTGGGCGGGGAAATCCCCGTCGGCGATGCGGTCCACGCCGAAGGCGTCGGTGCCCACGCCCTTGAGGCCGCAGGAGACCAGATACTTGGCGGCCTCCTGATCCAGCACCGGGAAGGTGTCCTCAAAGAAAGCGTCGGTGTTCCACCGCTTTTCCCAGCCGGTGTAGAAGAGGACGAAGTCCGCCGTGCGCAGCAGCCCGTTCTGGGAGCGCAGATACTCGGCGGTGATGACGCCGCCCTCCAAATGGGTCACATCCAGGGCCACGGCCCGGCCGTAGAACTGGGAGGGGGGAAGCTGATCCAGGGTGGAGCCCTCCGGCAGGATGTGGGCGGGGGCGTCCATATGGGTGCCGGTGTGGGAGGAGATGGAAAGCCGGGTCTCCCGCCAGCCGTTGCGGCTGATGGTGGCGGCGGTCTCCAGGGTGGGGGAGACGGTACCGGGATAGACGGGCATCTCCGGGCAGATGGTGTGGGTGAGATCGATGATCATGGGCGAGTTCCTTTCTCTCTTTGGCTGTGTGTACGGCGGGGTCTCCGCCGGAAAATGTCACGAAGGGGGAGCGGGCTTACCGCTCCAGATAGATCATCAAAGCGGTGAGATCCGCCGGGGACACGCCGCTGATGCGGCTGGCCTGTCCCAGATCCGCCGGGCGCACGGCGGAGAGCTTTTCCCGGGCCTCCAGACGCAGCCCCTGGATGGCGTGGTAATCGAGATCCGGGGGCAGGCGCCGGGCCTCCATTTTCCGGAAGTCCTCCACCTGCTTTTGCTGGCGCTGGATATATCCGGCGTACTTGACGGAGATCTCCACCTGCTCGGCGATGTCGCCGGAGAGGGCGGGACGCTGAGGATCAAAGGGGGAGAGGTCGGCGTAGTGGATCTGGGGCCTGCGCAGCAGGGCGATGAGGGGACAGCCGTCGGTGACGTCGGCGGTGCCCTTTTCTGCCAGGAACGCCGAAAGCGCCGGAGAGGGGGAGGCGCCGGTGTGGGTGAGCCGGGCGATCTCCCGGTCCACCGCCGCGTATTTTTCCTCCACTTCCCGCAGCCGCTCTTCCCCCACCAGGCCGATTTCATAGCCACGGCGGGTGAGCCGCAGGTCGGCGTTGTCCTGGCGCAGCAGCAGGCGGTACTCGCTGCGGCTGGTCATAATGCGGTAGGGTTCATTGGTTCCCTTGGTCACCAGGTCGTCGATGAGGGTGCCGATGTAGCTCTCCGACCGGGAGAGGATAAAGGGCTCCTGCCCCCGGAGCTTGCGGACGGCGTTGACGCCGGCCACAAAGCCCTGGACAGCCGCCTCCTCGTAGCCGGAGGAGCCGTTGAACTGTCCCGCGCCGTAGAGGCCCGGCACCGCCTTCACCTCCAGAGTGGGGGAGAGGGCCAGGGGATCGATGCAGTCGTATTCGATGGCGTAGGCCGGACGGGTCATCACCGCGTGGGTGAGGCCCGGCACGCTGTGGAGCATCCGGATCTGCACTTCCTCCGGCATGGAGGAGGAGAAGCCTTGGATATAGACTTCCTCGGTCTCAAGCCCCATGGGCTCCACAAAGAGCTGGTGGCGGAGCTTGTCCGGAAAGCGGACGACCTTGGTCTCAAAGGAGGGACAGTACCGGGGCCCGACGCCCTCGATGACGCCGGAGTACATGGGGGCCCGGTCCAGATTTTCCAGCACGATGCGCTTTGTCTCCTCCGTGGTCCAGGTGAGGTAGCACACGGCCTTGTTCTCCGGTGTCTCCCGGGTGGAGTAGGAGAAGGGCACCGGCAGCCGGTCACCCTCCTGGAGCTCCATCACGTCAAAGTCCACGCTGCGGGCGTTGACCCGGGGAGGCGTTCCGGTTTTGAACCGCCGCAGCGGCAGTCCCAAGTGGTGCAGGGAGTCCGTCAGACGGAGGGCGGCGTGCATGCCGTCGGGGCCGGAGTCCTCCACGCACTCGCCCACGATGGTGCGGCCGGAGAGGTAGGTGCCGGTGGCCAGAATCACGGCCCGGACGGAAAAGACCGCCCCGGTGGAGAGCACCACGGCGCTGACTGCGCCGTCTTCCGTGCGGATCTCCACCACTTCCCCCTGGCGGACGGTGAGATGCTCCTGGCGTTCCAGGGCGTATTTCATATAGGCCTGGTATTTCCGCCGGTCCGCCTGGGCCCGGAGGCTCCAAACGGCGGGGCCCTTGCCCTTGTTCAAAAGGCGGTACTGGATGCAGCAGGCGTCGGCGGCCTTTGCCATCTCGCCGCCCAGGGCGTCCAGCTCCCGCACCAGGTGGCCCTTGCCGGTGCCGCCGATAGCGGGGTTGCAGGGCATGTTGCCCACGGCATCCAGGTTGATGGTAAAGACGATGGTCTCCATCCCCAGCCGGGCGGCGGCCAGCGCCGCCTCAATGCCTGCGTGTCCGGCGCCGATGACGGCGATATCAAATTGTCCGGCGTTGAATGTTTCCATGGAAAACCTCGGTTATCTTCTGTTGAAAGGGGCCGTTTCAGCCCTGCGCCAGCGTCACCATGGCCACCTCCGGTCGGTTGAACAGCCGGAAGGAGGGGCCGGAGTTACCCAGGCCCCGGGTGACAAAGAGGGTGGAGCCATTTTCGTAGTAAAGTCCCGCCGTATAGGAGGGAAACAGGGTACGGTCTGTGGAGATGAGACCGTCGGTACCCGGCAGGCGGATCATGCCGCCGTGGCCGTGGCCGGAGAGCACCAGATCCGCCCCCAGCAGGCTGTACTGCCCGGGAAAATGGTCGTTGCGGTGGGCCAGCAGGATCCAGAAAGCATCCTCCCCGCAGGCGGCAGTGAGCTCCGCGGCCAGTTCCTCTGGGGTCTCCTGGTCGGCGTAGCCGTTGGGATCGTCGATGCCCGCCAGGATGATGACGTCGCCGTTTCGCTCCAGAGGTACGAACTGGTTGGAGAGGACGGTGACTCCGTTTTCCCGCAGCCGTTCTTTCAGCTGCGGTACGTCTCCAATGGCCCATTCGTGGTTGCCGGTGACATAGTAGGTGGGGGCAATGGCGGCAAGGCCTGCCGCCACCGTCTCGGCGTAGCCGGGGACGGGGCCCCGGTAGCGGTCCTCCAGGTCTCCCAGGTAGAAGATATAGTCGGGCTTTGCCTGCAATACGGCGGCAAAGAGGTCGGCGTTGTCCTCCCCGAATTCCGCCCCGTGGAGGTCGCTGAGCACCGCCAGGCGGCAGCCGTCAAAGCCTGCCGGCAGGTTCGCAAGGGAAACCGTGGTCTCCGTCACCTGCAAAGCGGTATTGTCCCAGCGGAAGAAAAGAACGGCTGAGAGGATCAGCATCGCCAGCAGGGCGATCTTACCGGGAAAAGAGCGCCGCCTGCGTGTGCGTCGTCCTGCCATGAAGCCGCCTCCTTCCGAAAAAATCAAACCCGCCAGAAGGCGAGAAAAACAGCAAGTTAGCCGTGCCCGAAGGCACGGCTAACATTATAGCACAGGTACTGTTTCCATGGCGAGAGAAAAAATGTACAAAGAACGGATTTTTTCCCGGGTTATTCCGCACTTTTCAGGGATTCCACCATATCGATGTGCTGCATTTTCCGGTGGGACAGCAGACTCACGGCGGCGGAAAAGGCGGCGGTCAGGAGGGCGGCCCACAGATAGGCCATGGGATCCGTGTCCCGGCCGAACATCATGAGGTCGATCTCCACGGACCGCACCAGCCACACATGGAGCACATGCCCCAGCAGGATCCCGAAGAGAATGCCGAAAATGGTCAGCACCACATTCTCCCGGTTGACGTAGGCGGAGACCTCCCGGTCGTAGAAGCCCAGCACCCGGATGGTGGCCAGCTCCCGACGCCGCTCGGTGATGTTGATGTTGCTGAGGTTGTAGAGCACCACCATGGCCAGTGCTGCGGCGGAGAGGATCACGATGACCACCACGAAGTCGATGCGCTCCATGGAGTTCTGGTAGGTGTCCCGGGTGGAGAGCATCCGGGTGGCGGATACCACGCCGGAGAGGTCCATGAGCTTGGCAAACACGGCGTCGCAGGATTCCTGGGAGTTGTCTGCGAGATCCACCAGATAGGCGTTTTCTGTGTGGGCCTCGCCGAATACCGTCTCATAATAGGCGGGGGAGAGGTAGATGAAGTGGCCCAGATAGTGCTCCGTCACAGCGGCCACCCGGATCTCCGCCCGGTTCTCGCCGTCCACGGTGAAGGTGTCTCCCGGGCCGATGTCCAGCAGCTCCGAGAGCTTCTGGTCGATGACAGCGCCGTCGTCGGGCACGGTGATGGCCTCGCCGCCGTCCATGGTGCGCAGCGTCACGAAGTCCCCCAGGGCCTCCGGGTCCACCGCCTGGAGATAGGCGGTGGTGGAGTAGGTATCCGATTCCGCCGTGACGCTGGTGAGTCCGCAGGGCAGGGCGGCGGTGATGTCCGCATCCTCCCGGAAGAAATCGTCGATGGCCTCCCGCTCGGAGTCCAGCAGGTTGTCCGCCACCGCCACCTGGGCGTCGTAGTGGTAGATCTCCTGGTACTGGACGTCCATGGTGGTCAGCAGGGAGGAGCGCAGGCCGAAGCCCGCGATGATGAGGGCCGTGCACCCGCCGATGCCCGCCACTGTCATCCAGAACCGCTTCTGGTAGCGCAGCAGGTTCCGGGCAGTGACCTTGTAGTTGAAGCTCATACGCCGCCACAGGGGGCGGATGTATTCCAGCAGCACCCGTTTGCCGGCCTTGGGGGCCCGGGGCCGCATGAGGGCGGCGGGGGACTCCCGCAGGGAGGAAAGGCATGCCGCCAGGGTGGGCACGGTGGTGCAGGCCACCGCCGCGCCCAGAGAGCCCAGAGCGATGGTAGGATAGACGGACAGGATGATGTCCGGCACATCGTACATGATCTGGTAGGCGGTGAAGATCATCTTGGGGAAGAGGGTAAAGCCGATGGCAAGGCCCAGGAGGCCGCCGGCGAGGGCGGGCAGCAGGCCGTAGCCCAGATACTTGCGGGAGATGGTCCAGCGGGTATAGCCCAGGGCCTTGAGAGAGCCGATCTGCACCCGCTGCTCCTCCACCATGCGGGTCATGGTGGTCAGGCACACCAGGGCCGCCACCAGGAAGAACAGCACCGGGAACACCGAGGCCAGGTTGGCCATCCGGTCGGCGTCCTGGCCGAAGCCCAGGTAGCCGGGGTTGGAGTCCCGGCTGAGGATGTACCAGTCGCTGTCCCCAATGTCGGCGATCTTCCGGCGGGCGTCGGCAAGCTCTTTCTCCGCGTCGGCGATCTTCTCCTCCGCCTCCGCCTTGCCCTCCAGGTACTCCTGGTAGCCGTCGGCATATTCCGCCTCACCGTCCTGGAGTTCCCGGCGTCCGTCGGCGATCTCCGCCTGGGCGTCAGCCACCTTGGTTTTCAGCTCCTCCCGGCCGTCGGAGAGCTCCTGGAGGCCGTCGTAGTATTCCCGCCAGCCGTCGTCCAGTTCCGCCCGTCCGTCCACCAGTTCTGTTTCCGCTTCCTCCAACTGGCGTCTGGCATCCTCCAGCTCCTCCCAGCCGTCGGCAAGCTGCTCATCGGCGTCCTCCAGCTCCGCTTTGGCGTCGTCCAGTTCTTCCTTGGCGTCTTGGAGCTGTTCCAGACCGTCATAGTATTCTGCCCATCCGGACTCCAGCTCCGCCTTGGACCGGCGCAGCAGCTGATAGTTCTCCGCCAGGGCGTCGGCGCTGCCGGGCATCTGGTCCTGGGCGCTTTCCAGGGTATCCAGGGCCGCCCGGGCGCCGCGGCGGTCCATGCCCCGGTCTGCCAGCTGTTTATCGATGATAGCAAGGCCCGCTTCCGCGGCGCCCAGGTCTGCCTGGAGGCCCTTTAAAGATTCCTGGGCCTGGGACAGGCCCTCCTGCGCCTGCGCCAGCTGTTCCGTCAGGGCAGCCTGTTCTTCCGGAGAAAGAGCCGGATTTTCCAGCTGTTCCTGCAGCTCGGCCACCTGTCCCTCCAGCACGGTCACCTGATCCTGTGCCTGGGAGACTCCCTGGGAGAGCTGGGACTGCGCCGCCTCCAGCCGGTCCAGCTGGGATACGGCCTCCTGAAGCTCCTGGATTTCCAGCCCGATCTCCCCAAGGGCGCTGTTGACTGCCGAGTAGGCGTTGCTGTCCCCCCGCATCAGGGCGCTGCCCAGGGCGTCGGAGGAGCCGTAGCCGGAGAGGGAGGAGCGGGTCAGCAGGTAGGATTCCACGAACCCGTCCAGCTGTGCCTTGCCGTCGGCGTACTCTGCTTCGCCGTTTCGCAGCTGGTGGTAGGCGTCGGCGAGCTCCTCCTTGCCGTCCAGGTATTGCCGGTATCCGTCTTCGTATTCCTCCCAGCCCTCCTCCACTTTCTCCTTGTTTTCCTCATATTCCGCCAGGCCGTCCTGATAGTCCCGCAGGCCGTCCTGGTACTCCGCCAGGCCGTCGGCGTATTCTGCCTCGCCGTCGTTCAGTTCCACCAGGGCGTCGGCGAGCTCCTGTTCCCCGTCGGCGAGCTCCTGCTCCGCGTCGGCGGTCTCCTGCTCCAGCGTGATCTCCGCGTCGGCCAGCTCCGCCCAGCCGTCGGAGAGTTCTTTCCGGGCGTTGGCGAGCTCCTGCTCCGCATCGGAGAGCTCTTCCTCCGCCTCCGCCTTGGCCTCATCCAGCTCCTGCTGGGCCTCGTCCAGCTTTTCGTTGGCCTCGTCCACCAGGCTCTCCCGGCGCAGCTGGGAACGCTCCTTCCCCACAGGCTCCAAGGTGTCTACCACGCCGTCCACCAGATCGTCGTACTCTGGGGAGAAAGCGGTCTCCTCTCCGGCTCCCTCCACCGTCAGATAGAAGGTGGTGTAATAATCCAGGGCAAAGGCCTCCCGGGGCAGGTACAGATAGGCGGACACCTGTCCGGTGCCCAGGGTGGAGGTGCCCCGCTCGGCGCTGATGTACAGGGGGCTCACCACCGTACCCACCACGGTGAAGGTGGTGCCGGTGAGGGCGTCGGCATAGTCCCCGGAGGTGGCCAGATCCAGAGTGCCGCCCAACTCCAGGTTCAAAAGATCCAAAAGGTGCTCTTCCACCACGCACTCGTTTGCCTTCTCAGGCATCCGCCCGGCGGTGAGGGTGGGGAGGTTCAGCTCCTGGGGCAGGGAGTGGACTTTCACCACCACCTCCAGCCCCGGCGCCTGGGCGAAGGCGTCGATGACCCAGCAGGCTTCCCCGGAGGCAATGCCCTCCTGGGTGCACAGGGTGTCCAGGTCTTCCTCCGTCAGGCCCAGGGTGGCCATCACCTGGATGTCCATAAAGCTGCGGCTGTCCAGGTAGCTGTCGCAGGTATCCTTCATGTCCGGAGCGGTGGCCCGCAGGCCGGACAAAAAGGCCACCGCCAGCGCCACCAGGATCAGGATGGAGGCGAAGCGGCTGCGGGTGTGGCGGATTTCCCGCCAGAAATCTTTGCTGATGGCGCGCATGACGCTCCTCCTTTCCTGAAAATTTTTCCGGTGCAAATGCCCGGCTGCATCATGAGGGCCAATGGCCCCTTACCACTGGATCTCCTCCACCGGCGTGGGGTGGTCGTTGCGCGTCTCATCCGACACGGTGCCGTTGCGGATGCGGATGACCCGGTCCGCCATGGGGGTCAGGGCGCTGTTGTGGGTGATGACGATGACCGTCACGCCCTTTTCCCGGCAGGTATCCTGCAAAAGCTTCAAAATGGCCCGGCCGGTCTGGTCGTCCAGAGCACCGGTGGGCTCGTCGCACAGCAGCAGCTTGGGATTTTTGGCCAGGGCCCGGGCGATAGCCACCCGCTGCTGTTCGCCGCCGGAGAGCTGGGCGGGGAAGTTGTCCTTCCGGTCGGTGAGGCCCACCTCGTCCAATACGGTGGCGGCGTCCAGGGGATCCTTGCAGATCTGGGCTGCCAGCTCCACATTTTCCAGGGCCGTCAGGTTCTGTACCAGATTGTAGAACTGGAACACGAAGCCGATGTCATGGCGGCGGTAGCCGGTGAGCTGCTTGGCGTTGTATCCGCTGATGACGGCCCCGTCCACGGTGATGGTGCCGCTGGTGCACCCGTCCATTCCTCCCAGCATGTTCAAAACCGTGGTCTTGCCGGCGCCGGAGGGCCCCACGATCACCACGAACTCGCCCCGCTCCACGGTAAAGGAGACATTGTCTGCCGCCTTGATGGCCACCTCTCCGGTCTGATAAATTTTTGAGACATGGTCAAAGACCACAAAGGGCTCGCTCATGCTTCCATCACCTCCACGCAGCGGTCAATGAGGCGGATCAGCTCCCGGGCGTCGGCCTCTCCCAGGCCCGAGAGCATTTTGTCAAAATAGGCCTCCATCCGCACCAGGCGGCCGCCGATGATCTCCCGCCCCGCCTCCGTGATGGACACCTGGATGCGCCGCCGGTCTGTGGGACTGCGGTGCATGGCGATGAGGCCCTTTCGCTGCAAGGCGCTCAGGGCGGCGGTGATCCTGGGGCGGGAGAGATGCAGCTCCCGGCTCAGATCCGAGGGATGCACCACGCCCTCCTGGTGAGAGAGCAGGCCGGTAAGCACCAGGGACTCCCCCTGCAGCAGTTCTGCCAGAGCCGCGAAGGCCTCCAGGTGATATACATTTTGCAGGGAACCGATCAGGTCCCGGCGAAGTGCGGCAGTTTCCATCACAGTGCCTCCATATAATTCATACTATTAACTATTTGTATGGTGTATTATAGCAGTCCCCCGTTCTGCCTGCAATGGATCTCTGTCAAACCCTGACGAATCCTTCACAAGAATCCCCATATTGCACAAAAAGTTAACAATAATTTCATATAATTAGACGAAAAACCGCTTGCATAATTGAAACGGGAGTGTTATACTGGGTCACGATCAAAAAGGAAAGGAGGAATGTGGATATGAAGCTGGAATTTTTGGCTTTTGACGATGTGGACGATCTGATCTTCCAGTCTCAGGATTGGGACTGCAGCGAGCGGTAAGAAACGCGAAAAAAGAGGGAACCACGCCGTCCGGCGTGGGTTTTTTCTTTTTTGCGGACTGACCGCGGACAAACCGCGAAATTTTACTAAAAAGGAAGAATCTTGCAGAATTCTGTGGATTTTTCCCCACTGTCCTGATAGAATAAACTCACAAGGAGGACCGTGTCCGGACCGGAGCCGGGATGGGCGCGGAAAGGTGGGGGAGAGCCATGGGAAAGAAGATGATACTGTTGGGACTGCTCTGTGTGCTGTTCCTGTGCGGCTGCGGTGCGGACGGCACCACGTCGGAGATGACTGACGAAGCGCCGGTACTGCAGGAAGAGACAGACACAGTGCAGTTCGGAGAAGAGGGCGCACTGGCCGCCGAGCAGGTGGAGGATGCATCCCGCCAGTTGGTGGATGAGGAGATTCTCAACGCCTACCAGCGGGCAGAGAAGATCTGCGGCTGGTTCGAGCTGACGCCCCTGCCCGCCGGCGCAGAGAGTCAAAGCGTGGATGGGCGCACCTACTGGAAGGTGGATTATCCGGGTGTGGAGACCATGAGTGATCTGCGGGCCTATCTGCAGAGCGTGTTTTCCCCGGAGCTGACGGAGCGGCTGCTGGCCACCGGCGGGGATACGCCCCTGTATCGGGAGTTGGACGGCGCGCTGTACGTCACCGCCGGCGGCCGGGATCGGGATCGCCGTAAGGGGAACCTGACCACGCAGGTAGAGCGGCTGGACGACACATCCTACTGCGTCAATGCCACCGTGGATCTGCTGGCTGCTGACCAGACGACCGTCACGGGTGTGGAGTGCGCCTCGTTCCCCTACCAGTTGGTAGACGGGGAATGGGTGTTCACCGACTTCTGGCTGCTGTATTAAGTACGCAAATTCTCCGCAAAAAACAGCGGTTTTTTCACGCAAAATTTACGACCCCTCTTGGCGGTTGCCGCCCGGAGGGGAATTTTTTTTACACGAACGCAAATTTTACACTGAAAAAACCGGGTTTTTCCGCAAATTTTGCACCTGAAGAGGGCAAAATGTTTGTACCGAGACAAACTTTTTGTTCAAAACGTAAAAATTACAACGTTTGCGTAAGAAACATGAAAATCTTACCTTGAAAAAACGTTCACATATGCTAGAATAGAAATGCACTGGAAAGCAAAAACCAAATAAGGAGTGAAGAAAATGGAAAACCTGTTTTGGATCGGTTTTGTCGGCGCGGCATTGGCCCTGGCCTTCGCATGGATCCAGCGGGGCAAGGTCATGTCTTATTCCGAGGGAACTGAAAAGATGCGCAAGATTGCCGCTTCCATCCGGGAGGGCGCCAACGCCTACCTCAAGCATCAGTACACCACGGTGGCCAAGGTATTTGTGGTGGTGTTTGTGATTTTGCTGATCATCGCCTTCGCCTCCGGCGGGCAGATGCTCTCCAAGTTCACTCCCTTTGCCTTCCTGACCGGCGGCATCTGGTCCATGCTGGCGGGCTTTATCGGCATGAAGATCGCCACCAACTCCAATGCCCGGACTGCCCAGGCGGCCTCCGAGAGCCTCAACAAGGGCCTGCGGGTGGCATTTTCCTCCGGCTCCGTCATGGGCTTCACCGTGGTGGGCCTGGGCATGCTGGATATTACCATCTGGTTCTTCCTGCTGCGCTATGCCTTCGGCGTGAATGACCCCGTTGCCCTGGGCAATATCATGGTCATGAACGGCATGGGCGCTTCCTTCATGGCCCTCTTTGCCCGTGTGGGCGGCGGCATCTACACCAAGGCCGCCGACGTGGGCGCGGATCTGGTGGGCAAGGTGGAGGCCGGCATCCCTGAGGATGACCCCCGCAACCCCGCCACCATCGCCGATAACGTGGGCGACAACGTGGGCGACGTGGCCGGCATGGGCGCCGACCTGTACGAGTCCTACGTAGGTTCCATTCTCGCCACCTTTGCCCTGGGCGCCGTGGGCGGCTACGGCTGGGGCGGGTTGCTGCTGCCGGTGGCCCTGGCAGTGACCGGCATTATCTGCTCCATCATCGGTTCCTTCCTGGTGAAGACCAAGGAGGACGCCACCCAGGAGTCCCTGCTCAAGAGCCTGCGCACCGGTACCTATACCGCTGCCATCCTGGCGGCGATTCTGGCCGCGCCCCTCACCTATATCATTCTGGACGGCCAGATGGGCGTGTATGTGGCCATCCTCTGCGGCCTCATCGGCGGCTGCGCCATCGGCTACTTTACCGAGTATTACACCTCCGATACCTATAAGCCCACTCAGGAGCTGGCCGCTGCCTCCGAGACCGGCTCCGCCACCATCATCATCGGCGGTATCTCCTTGGGCCTCAAGTCCACCATGACCTCCATCCTCATCGTGGCGGTGGCCGTGCTGCTGAGCTACTTCTGTGCCGGCGGCTCCACCGTCATCGTGGATGAGTCCGGCGCTTTTACCGATGCCTTCAACAAGGGCCTCTACGGCATCGGCATCGCCGGTGTGGGCATGCTTTCCACCCTGGGCATCACCCTGGCCACCGACGCCTATGGCCCCGTGGCCGACAACGCCGGCGGCATCGCCGAGATGAGCGGCCTGCCGGAGACCGTCCGGGAGCGCACCGACGCGCTGGACTCCCTGGGCAACACCACCGCCGCCACCGGCAAGGGCTTCGCCATCGGCTCTGCATCCCTGACCGCGCTGGCCCTGCTGGTCTCCTATGTCAACATCGTTCAGGAAAACACCTCCGAGACCCTCAACTTCACCCTCACCAGCCCCACGGTTCTGGTGGGCATGTTCATCGGCGCCATGCTGACCTTCGTGTTCTCCGCCTTCACCATGAGCGCGGTGCAGAAGGCGGCCCAGTCCATCGTGGTGGAAGTCCGCCGCCAGTTCAAGGAGATCGCCGGCATCATGGAGTACAAGGCCGATCCTGACTACGCCTCCTGCGTGGCCCTGTGCACCAAGGGCGCCCTGCATGAGATGGTGGCTCCCGCTCTGCTGGCCATCATCGTCCCCCTGGCCACCGGATTGATCCTGGGCCCCACCGGTGTGGTGGGATTGCTGGGCGGCGTGTCCGTCACCGGCTTTGCCATGGCCGTGTTCATGTCCAACGCCGGCGGCGCCTGGGACAACGCCAAGAAGTATATCGAGGGCGGCCATCACGGCGGCAAGGGCTCCGAGCAGCACAAGGCTGCCGTGGTGGGCGACACCGTGGGCGATCCCTTCAAGGATACCTCCGGCCCGTCCCTGAACATCCTCATCAAGCTCTGCTCCACGGTTTCCATCGTGTTCTCCGGTTTGATCCTGGCCTTCAATGTGATGAATTTCCTGTAAGCCGGAATCTTCTGTTTCAAATGCCCAAAGCCCCTCCGCTCAGGCGGAGGGGCTTTTTCCATATGATGGAAGATCCACCTTTCCCGGACGATGAGCGCTCGGGCCGTTTTTAGCCGTTTTTCACAGGAAAAGCGGCTAAAATTTGGCCTTTCTGCGGGGAGGTCCAAATGCCTTGGGTTGCTTGACAAGGTAATCGTTTACCGATATAATGTTGTGCGGAAAACCTCCGGAAGACCTGAAAAACAGCTGGTTTCCGAAGCATATATCGAGAAGGAAAGAAAGGAACGCACGAACATGATCTATTCTACCGAAGTGCAGAACATGTGCCCCGTTGCCAAGGGCGCGTACCATGGTCCCGCTCCCATCCCCGAGGAGGGCAAGTGGGTTCAGGCCAAGGAAATCAAGGACATCTCCGGCCTCACCCACGGTGTGGGCTGGTGTGCTCCCCAGCAGGGTGCCTGCAAGCTGACCCTCAACGTCAAGGACGGCATCATCGAGGAGGCCCTGGTGGAGACCCTGGGCTGCTCCGGTATGACACACTCCGCCGCCATGGCCTCTGAGATCCTGGTGGGCAAGACCATTCTGGAGGCCCTGAACACCGACCTGGTGTGCGACGCCATCAACACCGCCATGCGGGAGCTGTTCCTGCAGATCGTCTACGGCCGCACCCAGACTGCCTTCTCCGAGGGCGGACTGCCCATCGGCGCCTCTCTGGAGGATCTGGGCAAGGGCCTGCGCAGCCAGGTGGGCACCATGTTCGCCTCCAAGGCCAAGGGGCCCCGCTATCTGGAGATGGCCGAGGGTTATGTCACCCGCATCGCCCTGAACAAGGACGATGAGATCATCGGTTACGAGTTCATCAATCTGGGCAAGATGATGGATGCCATCAAGAAGGGCACGGACGCAAACGAGGCCATGGAGGCCGCCAAGGGCCGCTACGGCCAGTTTGACGCCGCCGTGAAGTATATCGACCCCCGTCACGAATAAGAAAAGGAGGAATTGACCAATGGCTCTGTTTGAAAGCTACGAAAGAAGAATCGACAAGATCAATTCCGTCCTGGCTCAGTACGGAATTTCCAGCGTGGAGGAGTGCCGGGACATCTGCAAGGCTGCCGGCTTCGACCCCTACGAAATCGTCAAGGGCATCCAGCCCATCTGCTTTGAGAACGCTGCCTGGGCGTACTGCGTGGGCGCTGCCATCGCGCTGAAGAAGAACGTGGCCACCGCTGCCGACGCTGCCGAGGCTATCGGCGAGGGCCTCCAGGCTTTCTGCATCCCCGGCTCCGTAGCCGAGGACCGTAAGGTGGGCCTGGGCCACGGCAACCTGGGCGCTATGCTGCTGCGGGACGAGACCAAGTGCTTCGCCTTCCTGGCCGGCCACGAGTCCTTTGCCGCCGCTGAGGGCGCCATCGGCATCGTCCGCAACGCCAACAAGGCCCGCAAGGAGCCCCTGCGGGTGATCCTCAACGGCCTGGGCAAGGACGCTGCCCAGATTATCTCCCGCATCAACGGCTTCACCTACGTTCAGACCCAGTTCGACTACTACACCAGCGAACTGAAGATTGTCCGGGAGATCCGCTACTCCGAGGGCGAGCGGGCTAATGTCCGCTGCTACGGCGCCGATGATGTCCGGGAGGGCGTGGCCATCATGCACCACGAGGGTGTGGACGTGTCCATCACCGGCAACTCCACCAACCCCACCCGTTTCCAGCACCCTGTGGCCGGCACCTATAAGAAAGAGTGCATCGAGCAGGGCAAGAAGTATTTCTCCGTGGCCTCCGGCGGCGGCACCGGCCGTACCCTGCACCCGGACAACATGGCCGCCGGCCCTGCCAGCTACGGCATGACCGACACCATGGGCCGCATGCACTCCGACGCCCAGTTCGCCGGCTCCTCCTCTGTGCCTGCCCACGTGGAGATGATGGGCTTTTTGGGCATGGGCAACAACCCCATGGTGGGCGCCACCGTGGCTGTGGCCGTTGCCGTGGCAGAGAGCCGCAAGTAAGCACGCGTTTTCCAAAGACACAAACAGACCCCCGGGGCATACCCCGGGGGTCTGTTACTGAAAGAAGGGGGATCCCATGCAGCTGAACACTCTGGGACTGGTGCATACAGTTCTGCGGCAGACCGTCCGTCCCGGCGCGGTGTGCATCGACGCCACGGCGGGGAAGGGGCGGGATACCGCCCTCCTCTGCCGCCTGGCGGGAGAGACGGGGCGGGTTCTGGCCTTTGACATCCAGCCGGAGGCGGTGGAGCAGACCAAAGCCCTGCTGGCCCAAGAGGGGCTCCAGGCGGAGGTATACCTGGACAGCCATGCCCACATGGCCCGGTATGCCGAGCCGGAGACGGTGGACTGCGTGGTCTTCAACTTCGGCCGTCTGCCGGGTGGTAACCCCAAGATCTTCACCCGGGCGGAGAGTTCCCTCCAGGCCATCGACGCGGGACTGGAGCTGCTGCGGCCCGGCGGTGTCATGGCCATCGCCCTCTATTACGGCGGCGAGAACGGCTATACTGAGCGGGACGCGGTGCTTGCCCATCTGGCAAAGCTGGACCAGCGGCGCTTCACCGTTCTGGAGGGACGCTGGGCCAATCGCCGGGGAGACCCGCCCATGCCCATTTTCGTATGGAAAGAGGGTTGAAGGGAATACAGAACGTAAAAAATCCGCAGAGCATTACTCTGCGGATTCCTTTTTTGAGTGATTACAATGCGGTGCTCCGGAAGTATGTGACTTCTGATGGAACACAAAACGTACTGTATAGACCAATAAAAGAAGCCCCATTGCAATCCAATACAGCGTCAGTAAGATTCCTCCGGCGGGCAGCTGTGAAAAGCGGAACAGGTCTATGTATGTTACGGGCTCCAGAAGAAACCACATGTTGCGGTATTGATAGAGAAACACCGCTAGGAGAAGCCAGCATACCGGTAAAGCGGGCGGATGGTGGATGGTGCAGCCTGTTAAGATTCCCAGGGGGACTGCCACAATTAGAGCAAAAAGTTGGTCAAATCGGGTTCCGCCAGTAAAATAAAGCAGTGCAGACCCTAGGGTTATAAAGAGGTAAAGCCAAGCCCCCCATCCGCAGATCAGCCCTAGAGACCGTTTGCACAGAAGACACGCAATTCCGCAAATCGCCAGAGGCCATACAAAGATTAGCCCGGAGACTCCGCCGTGAAAAAGGCAAAGTACCACGGTACAAAATAAAATGCACAATCCCGCAAGCTTTTGCCGATGTTGACGTAATATTTCAGATGATTCTGCTGTCAAAGGTGGTGACGTGGTGGAGTCCGTGCCGGATTGTGACATCGGAACAGATGCTGCCACTCCCTTTACCAGCTCATCCAGGGTAACACCGAAAATCTCGCTCAGCCGCACCAGCTTGTCCAGATCCGGGATGCTCCCGTCTGTCTCCCATTTGCTGATGGACTGCCGGGAGACTCCCAGCTGTTCCGCCAGGGCCTCCTGGGAGAGTCCCGCCCGGGTGCGCAGGGCAAGAAGCCGCTGACCCATGGTCATATCTGCCGCCTCCTTTGGTTTGTTTCTGAGGCTATGGTACCATCCGGCGGCGAAAATGTCTATCCAGCGGCCTTGACAAGGCCGCAACCGGCAGTTGCGGCAGGAAATTTTCAATACAAAATGGAAAAATTCCCCGGAGAATTACTCCGGGGAATCGGCTTTTTCAGCAGTTTTCTTTTTGAGAGCCCGGATAGACCGGAGGGAGGGCAGGCCCAGAAGTCCCAGGAGACCGCCCAGCAGCAGGCTGCCCCAGCCAAGGGCCTGGGGATGGCGGAGGATGGCCCCCTGTACCACATTGAGCATAAAGCTGCTGCTCAGGGTGAGGGGCTCATGGGAATATAAGGCAGACAGCTCCAGGTGTGCCAAGTCTGCCTGATAGAAAAAGAAGGGAGCCATCACCACCAGCCAAGCGGCGATCACCGCCAGAAGCACCCATCGGACCCACACCGCCCACCGGCGGGTGGGGGGATCTGCCC
This sequence comes from Dysosmobacter sp., assembly GCF_052306735.1. NCBI lineage: Bacteria > Bacillati > Bacillota > Clostridia > Eubacteriales > Oscillospiraceae > Dysosmobacter > Dysosmobacter sp. The sequence goes on from NZ_DAWBAJ010000025.1 coordinate 21,557, forward strand.
GCAGCAGCACCAGACACCCCCGGGCCAGGGTCCATCCCAGCAGCAGATAAAACAAGGGGTGCACCAGGAAAACTACCAGATAGCTCACCGACACGATGTAGGATTCCTGCATCAGCTGCTGTCCCCAAGCCCGACCGGCGGCCTCCAGAATACCCAACAGGGCCGTCACCACCGCGCTGACGGCCAGCCGCCGCAGACGCCGGATGTGGGCCTCCCGGTCCGCCGGGGCGTAAAGGATCTCCTTGACGTCAGCGTCCAGCGCCGCCGCCAGGGTCGTCAGCATCTCCACGTCCGGCCTGGATCGGCCCGTCTCATAGTTGGAGACGGTCTGCCGGGTGACATGGAGGGATTCCGCCAGCTGGTCCTGGCTCCAGTTTCGCTGCTGGCGCAAAAAGCGGATGTTCTTGCCGATCTCATTCATGGGCCGGGCCTCCTTTGCTTCCCCATTGTACGCCGGAAGGGCGGTTTTTGTCACGCAAAGAGTCTTTGCGGCGGGGAAAGCTGCACGTTCACAGCACTTTTCCCTTCCGCTCTCCGGTGTATTGCCCCTCCGCAATGGCGGGAACGCCGGATACAAATACATAGCCCATGCCGGCGGCAGTCTGCTCCGGATTTTGCCAGGTGTCTCGCTCGTGGATGGCGGCGGGGTCGAAGAGACACAGGTCCGCGTCGGCGCCTGGCTGGATGCGGCCCTTTTGGACAAGGCCCAGCCGGTCCGCCGGAAGGCGTGTCATTTTATGGACAGCCTCCGGTAATGTCAGCACATGCCGCTCCCGGACATAGGATTCCAGGACCCGGGGGAAGGTGCCGTACACCCGGGGATGGAGCAGCCCGCCTACCGGATAGGTGGCGTCGGAGATGACAGAGGAGAAGGGGGTACGGAGGATGTCGTCGATGTCCGCCTGATCCGTGATGCGATCGATCATGGAGGCGGCGCAGTGCTCCCGGGCCAGAAGGTCGAACAATACGTCGTAGGGATCCCGGCCCACCTGGGCGGCAATGTCTGCCAGGGATTTTCCCTCGTAAGGCCGGTCGCCGGGGGCGTGGAGGGAGGTGGGCAGGATGTTCTCAAAGCCCACCAGCAGCGAGATGTTCTCAAAATCCGTCCCCGTCTCCATGCGCGCCCGCATGGCCGCACGCTTGCCCGGATCCCGGAGGGCGGCCGTCAGGGCCTCCATGCCTCCGGCCTGAAACTCCGGCGGCAGCACATGGATCAGCTGGGTGGACCCTGCGGGGTAGGGGTAGACGTCGCAGGCGATGTCCAGCCCCTCCTGCCGGGCCTGGGAGAGCATCTTCAGCATCCGGGGCACCGCCCGGCGCCAGTTGCGCCGCCCGATGGCCTTCAGGTGGCTGATCTCCACCGGGGTGCGGAGGTTCCGGGCCACGGTGAGCATCTCGGTCAGGGCTTCCACCACGCCGTCCCCCTCCTGGCGCATGTGGACGGTGACGGGCACACCGGAATCCCGCAGGGGTTCCAAGGCCCGGATGAGTCCGGGGGTGTCGTAAAAGCACTCGGGCGCGTAGCCTAGTCCCAGGGAGACGCCCAGGGCGCCGTCCCCCAGGGCCCGCTCCAGGAGAGCGTGAAGCTGACGGTATTCTTCGTCTGTCAGAGGCCCGTCCCGAAAGCCCGCTACGCAGGCACGAAGGGTGCCCATGCCCACCAGAGTCCCCACATGTAGGGCAGGCGCGGCGTCGGCAGCCTGGGAGCGGTAGGCGGCCAGGGTGGGGAAGTGGCGGGCTGCCAGCTCTCCCACAATGGGGGAGAGGTATTGCAGCACCGATGCCCGGTGAGGCCCGTCCACCGGAGCCAGGGACAGCCCGCAGTTTCCGTTCACCACCGTGGTAAGGCCCTGGGAGAGCTCCGCAGGGCCGAAGCCGGGACGAAACAGGGCATCGTCGGCGTGACGGTGGATGTCCAAAAAACCGGGGGTCAGGGTGCGCCCGGCGGCGTCAATGATCTGATGGGCCGGGACATCTCCCAGGTCGCCCACTGCGGCAATGGTGCCGCCCGATATGCCCACGTCTCCGGAGACGGCGGGAGCGCCGGATCCGTCCAAAATCTGTGCGTTCCGGATCAGATAGTCCAACATAGCCGGACCTCCTTCCAATTTGGCACCAGTGTAGCATTCGGAGTACAGCTTTGCAAGGGCGGGCTGTAACTGCTTTGTAATGACTTCTGCCTGGAAAACCGATAAAATGAAAAAAATACCCCCAATGACTGTACAGAGGAGGGACTTTTATGGCCGGCGTATGTATGCGGGAGTGTGAAACGTGTTCCCTGCGTCAGGAGTATGGCTGCCGGGGCTGCCTGGAGTCCGGCGGGCAGCCCTTCTGGGGAAGCTGCCAGGTGGTGGCATGCTGCCACAGCCGGGGGCAGCAGAATTGCGGCCAGTGTGGCGACGGGCCTTGCTGCTCCAAGGTACAGGAGGCGCAGCGCCGCCGGGAGGAGTGGCCCCAGAAGGAGGCCCAGCTTCAGGCCCACTGGCAGGCGGGTATGGCCCGCCGGACTCCGGTGCTGGCCAAATGGCTGCCGGTGCTGTTCTGGGTGCTTCTTTGCTCCCGGGCGGTGAATCTCCTGGATCAGCTGGGCATCACCGCGGGATTGCAGGGGGCCGTGACGGTGGTGGAGGTGCTGACCGGCCTGGGGCTTCTGGTGGTGTACTGGAAGCTGGCACCCTTGTCCCGGCGGCTGCGTACCCTCTGGCGGCTGGAGTTGGTACTCCAGCTGGTGAGTGTTGCCCTCCTGGTGGGGATGTTCCTGGCGGGAGACCGTTTCTCCGCGGAACAGATCCCGCAAGATGCACAGTTGGGCGTGGTACTGGGGGCTTTGGGGCTTGTTCTGGGACTCCTGGCGGTGGGTCTGGTGGTCCAGTGCCTGTTTTACGGGGCTATGGCGGAGGAGCTGGAGCAAAGCGCCGTCCCGTCACCGCCCGGCGCATTTCAGAGCGTTTTTCAGTCCCTGCCCCAGCATTTGGCTGACAACTGGCGGCTGCTGCGCAAATGCGTGCTGGGCAGCCTGGGAGCTGCGGTGGGCGGCTTGATCTTGGGAATCCTGCTGGGCAGTCTGGGCGGCCTGGGGCTTTTGTTTGTCCTGCTGGCTTTGGCGGCGGCTGTGGTAATGATCGGCTGCATGGTGGCGGAGCTGGTGATCCTGTGGAAGACCAGTTGTTTTTTCCGGGATGCCTTGGGGGATCTTCCGGCCCTGCCGGAGGGAGAGCCGTGAATCCACGACATATACATACAATTATAAAATAAAGAGAGCGGACGCAATGGCGTCCGCTCTCTTTTGTTGTAAGTATAAAGAACTCAGTCCTCGCACAGGCCGGCGGTGATAATGGCCATGGAGTAGACCTCCTGGGCGTTGCAGCCCCGGGAAAGGTCGTTGATGGGGGCGTTCAGGCCCTGCAGGATGGGGCCGTAAGCGTCGAAGCCGCCCATGCGCTGGGCGATCTTGTAGCCGATGTTGCCGGCGTTGATGTCGGGGAAGATGAAGGTGTTGGCGTGACCGGCCACGGTGGAATCGGGGCACTTGGTGTGAGCCACACGGGGAGAGACGGCAGCGTCGAACTGCAGCTCGCCGTCGATGGCCAGATCAGGAGCAGCGGCCTTGGCCTTGGCGCAGGCATTGCGCATCTTGTCCACGTCCTCGCCCTTGCCGGAGCCCAGGGTGGAGTAGCTCAGGAACGCGACCTTGGGATCGATGCCGAAGACCTTGGCGGTGGCAGCGGTCTCCAGGCCGATCTCCACCAGCTCGTCCTCGGTGGGCTTGATGTTGATGGCGCAGTCGCCCATGGCCAGGACCTCGCGGTCACCGGTAGCGGAGGGACGCACCAGAATGAAGCAGGAGGAAACGATCTTGCTGCCGGGCTTGGTCTTGATGATCTGCAGGGCAGGACGGACGGTATCGGCGGTGGAGTAGGTGGCGCCGCCCAGCAGGGCGTCGGCATAGCCCATCTTCACCAGCATGGTGCCGAAGTAGTTGGGCTGCATCAAAGCGGCACGGCACTGCTCCTCGGTCATCTTGCCCTTGCGCAGCTCCACCATGGTGGCGACCATCTTGTCCATGTCGGCAAAGGTGGCGGGATCAATGATCTCGGCGCCGCGGATGTTGAAACCGATCTCCTCGGCGGCAGCCTGAATCTCGTCGGGGTTGCCCACCAGAACGGGGGTCAGGAACGTACCGGAGAGCAGACGGGCAGAAGCCTCCAGAATACGGGCATCGGTGCCCTCGGTGAACACGATCTTGCGGGGATGGGCCTTGAGCTTTTTAATCAGAAATTCAAACATGTGTCTTCCTCCCGAAAAAATATCAGATTGGGAATACAAATTATACTATTTTTTATTATACTCGGCAAAATCCGGCGGTCAATTATAAAATAAAAATTTCGTAACAAAAAAATGAACTGCACCTGGGTGTCCTTCTGTGGGATGTGTCGAACAATGTTTCTGCCCACAAGGGGTTGTGGTTGGAAAAAATCGTAAAAGATTTGGAAATTCGCAACTTTTTTCGTAAAAATAGGCTTGACGAACCGGGAAAAAGAGGGTATTATAAAGCGGTAACAAATTGTAACTATTTTTCTTTCGACCCTTCGAAGGAGACTGTATGAACGAAGATTTGAAACGAGGTAACAATCCGGGCGGAACCTCCGGCCGGGGCGGCAAACGCCTGGCCCGGAACCCCCGGGAGGCAGAGGGCCGTGCGGGCTCCCGCCTGAGCGACACGGTGCGCCTGTCCGTCAAGCGGATCATCTCCGCCCAGCAGGGCGCCGCAGGGGAGGAGCCCCAGGCCCTGGAAGAGAAGGCCCAGCCCCGTTCGGCTGCAGCGGCCACCCAGGAAGCGCCGGTCTGGCAGGATGAGGCCCAGGAGGCCCGTCCCCCCAGAAAGAAGAGCCTGGCGGAGCGGGTGAAGCTCTGGAGCCGGGGAGACGACGAGGCGGAGAGCCCCTTCATCCGGTTTTATCAGGCCATGCGCCAGCGGATCCGGGGCCGGATTCGCCACTGGCGCTACATCATCCGGGAAAACCGGGCGCGGAACTTCCCGGAATCTGAGCGCATGGTGATCCAGCTGGCGCTGTTTGTGTGGAATCTGGTGCCCATGCTGGGCGCTCACCTGCGGGAGCGGCTGGATCATCGCCGCCGCCGGGGCGCCAGAAAGAGTTTCCCCAAGCTCTTTGGCGGGAAGAAGATCCACCCCGCCGCCTTTTTGGGCGCCGGCTGCGGCTTTGCCGCCGTGGTGCTGTTCTTCTCCTTCTATACGGTGGGCACCACCGTCACCTATGAAGGACAGGTTGTGGCGGCGGTCAGCTCCCGAAGCGCGGCGGAGGCCGCCTGTCAGGATCTGGAGGCCCAGACCACCAGCACCCTGGGGGAGAACTGGAGCATCGATGCGTCCAAGCTGACGTATTCCACGTCTTTGCTGCCCCGCCAGGAAGTGGTGGACGGCGAGACCTTCGAGGAGGATCTCTCCGATCAGATCGGCCTGGTGACCCAGGCCTACTGCCTGTACGTGGACGGCGAGCTCATCGGCGCCACCCCCTATGAGGGCGCGCTGGAGGAGCTGCTGCAGCAGCTCAAGGACGCCGCCACCAACGAGAACACCATCTCCTGCGAGTTTGCGGAGGATGTGGAAGTCAAGTATGAGTATGTGCCCAACGATCAGGTGATGAACCTGGGCTATCTGGCGGAGACGCTCTACTCCACCAAGACCGCCGAGGTCACCTATACCGTGGTCAAGGGGGACACCTGGTCTGAGATCGCCGAGGACCACGGCCTCACCTCCGCAGAGCTGCTGGCTCTGAACCCCGGCTACAACATCGATAAGCTCCAGATCGGCGAGGTGCTGACCCTCTCCGCTTCTGTGCCCTACCTCACCATGACGGTCCAGCAGCGGGAGTACTATGTGGACGAGATCCCCTACGATATCGAGTACACCGACAGCGCCTACCTCTACAAGGGCGATTACAAGGTCACATCCGCCGGCGAATACGGCGCGGCGGATGTGGTGGCCAACGTCACCTACGTCAACGGCGAGGAGACACAGCGTACCATTCTCTCCTCCGTGACCCTCAAGGAGCCTGTTACCGAGCAGCGCCTCCAGGGTACCAAGGAGCGGCCCACCTGGCTGCCCACCGGTACTTTCCGCTGGCCCACCTCCGGGCGGATCACCTCCTACTTCGGCGGCCGTTCCTCTCCCGGCGGTATCGGCTCCACCAACCACAAGGGCATCGACATTGCCGGCAGCTACGGCACACCCATCTACGCCGCTGACGGCGGCACCGTGACTTACGCCGGCTGGATGGGCGGTTACGGCTACCTGGTTCAGATCAGCCATGGCAACGGCTATGTGACCTACTACGGCCACAACTCCAGCCTGCTGGTGTCTGTGGGAGACCATGTCTACAAGGGCCAGCAGATCGCCCGTATGGGCTCTACCGGCAACTCCACCGGCAACCACTGCCATTTCGAGGTCCGCTACAACGGCGTGGCCAAGAACCCCCTGAACTATCTGCCCTGAGTTGGCAACAGATAAAAAACGAGCGTCCGGCCTGGCCGGACGCTCGTTTTCATTTATGCACCGGTGGACTTGTGTGCCTCCACCCGGCGGGCGATATAGTCCGGGACCTCCTCACAGGGGATCCCCAATGCCACGGACAGCTCGCTGTGGAGCAGTTGCTGGGCCTGCTTGGCAAACCGTTCATCCACGGCCCCGGCCCGGCGGCCCTTGGCCATGGCCTGTTGGCGCTTGACATAGACCGACATCACCAGTTCCGCCAGATCCCGGCAGCTGCCTGTGCGAACCAGCTCCTGATAGTGCCGGGAGAGCAGCTGCAGCGAGGGAGCGTGGTAGGCGGTGGCATGGATGGAGGAGATCTCGTCAATGAGGGCGTCCGCCTCCTGGGCGGAGATCACCGGGCGGATGGGGATCTTGGCCTGATCCGCCGGCGTGTAGATGACGCCGTCCTGATGCAGGGGCCGCAGCTGGTAATAGGGCCGCTCCTTCTCTCCCGGGGCCGGCTTGGGACAGGTGACAGCCTCTACCCGGCACACGCCGGTGGGGCCGTAGACCACCAGATCGCCTGGCTGAAACATGATACATCCTCCTTATCAAAACCCGATTATTTCCAATGTTAATCATATTTTACCACACTTTTTCTGGATAAATGTAAGGGCTAATTTCCGCCTGCCCCCGGAAAACCGCCCCGGGACGGGGAAGTTTTCCTTTCCGCCGCCGCCGGGGCATGCTATACTATAAGATCCGGGATTCCCCGGGGCACCCGGTCAGATGCCGGGGCGTGGGGAACGAGACCACAACAAAAGAGAATGCGAGGAGACCATATGGAGAAAAGTTTTGCCGGCAGCAGCCAGTATGTGGCGTCGGAGGAGCTGATGAGCGCGGTGAATGTGGCGGTGACGCTGGAAAAGCCCCTGCTCATCAAGGGCGAGCCGGGCACCGGAAAGACCATGCTGGCCCAGGCAGTGGCGGAGGCCATGGGCCTGCGGCTGATTATCTGGAACGTGAAGTCCACCACCAAGGCCCAGGACGGCCTGTATGTCTACGACGTGGTGCAGCGGCTCTACGACAGCCAGTTCGGCACCCACGGCGTGGACGACATCGCCCGCTACATCAAGCTGGGCAAGCTGGGCGAGGCCTTCCGGTCGGAGGAGCGGGTGGTGCTGCTCATCGATGAGATCGACAAGGCGGACCTGGAGTTTCCCAACGACCTCCTCTGGGAGCTGGATCAGATGGAGTTCCACATCCCCGAGACCGGCGAGACGGTGAAGGCCAACCACCGGCCGGTGGTCATCATCACCTCCAACGCGGAAAAGGAGCTGCCGGACGCCTTTTTGCGCCGGTGCGTGTTCCACTATATCGATTTCCCCGACAAAGAGCAGATGGAGCGCATCGTCCGGGTCCACTTCCCGGATCTGGAGCAGAATCTGGTGAACCAGGCCCTGGCTGCCTTTTACTGGGTCCGGGAGCTGCGGGACATTGAGAAAAAGCCCAGCACCTCGGAGCTGGTGGACTGGCTGCGGGCCCTGGCCTCCGGCGGCATCGACCCCAGGGAGCTGGAGAAGCGGATCCCCTTTGCCGGGGTGCTGCTGAAAAAGGACAAGGACCTGACGGCCCTCCACCGGGCCAAGCGGTGAGCCTATGTTTGCGGATTTTTTCTATCTGCTGCGCCGGCGGGGGCTGGACGTGTCCCTCAACGAATGGCTGACGCTGCTGGAGGGGATGGAGCGGGGGCTCCACCGCTCCTCCCTCACGGGATTTTATCAGCTGTGCCGGGCGGTGCTGGTGAAGAGCGAGGCGGAGTACGACCGCTTCGACCAGGTGTTTTTGGAGTATTTCCGGGATATCCCCTGGAAGGGAGAACTGCCGGAGGACCTGCTGAACTGGCTGAATCACCCCTCCGAGGACCTGCGCCGCACCATTGAGCAGTTGCGGGCCCAGGGATTGCCGGATCAAAGCCTCCAGGAGCTGCTGGACCTTTTGGAGCAGCGGCTTCAGGAACAGACGGAGGAGCACAACGGAGGCAATTACTGGGTGGGCACCCAGGGGCGCTCCCCCTTCGGCAACGGCGGCTGGCACCCCGGCGGCATCCGTATCGGGGGAGAGGGGCACTCCCGCACCGCCATGACGGTGGCGGGGGAGCGGAAGTTCCGGGATTTCCGCCGGGACAACACCCTGGATACCCGCCAGTTCCAGATGGCCTTCCGGACACTGCGCCAGCTCTCCGTTCAGGCGGACAGCGCCGAGAAGGTGCTGGATGTGGACGGAACTGTCCGGGATACCTGCGACAACGCCGGGACGCTGAAGGTCCGCTACCGCAGTCCCCGGAAGAACACCGTGAAGGTGCTGCTTTTGATGGACTCCGGCGGCTCCATGGAGTATTACGCGGGACTTTGCAGCCGCCTCTTTCAGGCGGCCACCCGGTCCAACCACTTCAAGGAGCTCCACACCTACTATTTCCACAACTGTGTCTATGAGGAGGTCTACCGCTCTCCCCGGCTGCGGTGGGATGAGGCGGTGGAGACGGAGTGGCTGCTGAAGAACTTTGACAGCTCCTATAAGGTCATCATCGTGGGGGATGCCGCCATGAGTCCCTACGAGCTGCGGGAAAAGCAGTACCAGTGGGGACGGGGGACCTACGGGCCCTCGGGGCTGGAGTGGCTGGAGCGGCTGCGGCGCCAGTTTCCCTATCTCATCTGGCTCAACCCGGAGCCCATGCCCAGCCGGCCGGACTACTGGACCCAGACCCACTGGCAGCTGGGGCAGATCTTCCCTATGTACCAGCTCACCGCCGACGGCCTGGAGGCGGGCATGCGCCGCCTGATGGTGCGCCGTTAACGTTCCGGCGCAGGGGGAAGAGGCTTTTTTGCCTGCTTTTTGTGCAGCTTTTTCCATGTTTTCCTTTACAATATATCATTTCTCCGGTATAATACTATAGCTAATGTAAAAATAGGGGAATGGAGTAACGCAATGGCACTGATCGAATACGACGAGTACAAGCAGAAGCTCCGGGAGCTGGGCCCTGAGTTGGAGAAGCTCTCCGCGGCGCTGGACATCGACAGCGCCCGCTCCGAGGCCGCCCGGCTGGAGGATGAGACCGCCCAGGATGGATTCTGGAACGACCTGGAGCGCTCCCAGAAGGTGCAGCAGCGCCTCAAGCAGCTGCAGAACAAGGTGGCCCGGCAGGAGAAGCTCATCCACGAGTGGGAGGATCTCACCGCCCTTTGCGAGATGGGCCAGGAGGCCGATGACGCCGAACTGCTCCAGGAGCTCAAGGACGGGTTCCACACCCTGGAGGAGAAGGTGGAGGAGTCCCGGATGGCTACGCTCCTCTCCGGGGAGTACGACAGCCACAACGCCATTTTGACCTTCCACGCCGGTGCCGGCGGCACCGAGGCCCAGGACTGGACCCAAATGCTCTACCGGATGTACACCCGCTGGGCAGAGCGGCATGAGTTCACCTACCAGATCCTCAACTACGAAGACGGTGACGAGGCGGGCATCAAGTCCGCGTCCATCTCCATCGAGGGCGAGAATGCCTATGGCCTTTTGAAGAGCGAGAACGGCGTGCACCGTCTGGTGCGGGTCTCTCCCTTTGACGCCAACGCCCGCCGGCAGACTTCCTTTGCTGCGGTGGAGGTGATGCCCGAGATCGAAGATGACGACGAGATCGAGATCCGGGACGAGGATATCGAGATGCAGGTCTACCGGGCCTCCGGCGCCGGCGGCCAGCACGTCAACAAGACCTCCTCCGCTGTGCGTCTGATCCACAAGCCCACGGGCATCGTGGTGGCCAGCCAGCAGGAGCGCAGCCAGTTCCAGAACAAGGACAACTGCATGAAGATGCTCAAGTCCAAGCTCATGGAACTCAAGGCCCAGCAGCATGCGGAGAAGATCTCCGATATCAAGGGCGTGCAGATGAAGATCGAGTGGGGCAGCCAGATCCGCTCCTA
>NZ_DAWBAJ010000026.1:0-19227 GCF_052306735.1 Dysosmobacter sp.
GGCGGCATCGGCGGCGTGGGCAAGGCCAACGCCAAGGTGTATATGGAGAAGTCCACCGGCGTCACCTTCCGGGATGTGGCCGGCCAGGACGAGGCCAAGGAATCCCTGACGGAGATCATCGACTTCCTCCACAACCCCCAGAAGTACACGGAGATCGGCGCCAAGCTCCCCAAGGGCGCATTGCTGGTAGGCCCTCCGGGCACCGGCAAGACCCTGCTTGCCAAGGCCGTGGCCGGGGAGGCCAACGTGCCCTTCTTCTCCATCTCCGGCTCCGACTTCGTGGAGATGTTCGTGGGCGTGGGCGCGTCCCGTGTCCGGGACCTCTTCAAGGAGGCCAGCAAGGTGGCCCCCTGCATCGTCTTCATCGACGAGATCGACACCATCGGCAAGTCCCGTGACAACCGCATGGGCGGCAACGACGAACGGGAGCAGACCCTCAACCAGCTGCTGGCGGAGATGGACGGCTTCGACCCCACCAAGGGCATCATCCTCCTGGCCGCCACCAACCGCCCGGAGGTGCTGGACCAGGCACTGCTGCGTCCCGGCCGCTTTGACCGGCGCATCACCATCGACCGGCCCAACCTGGCGGGCCGCATCGCCACGCTGGAAGTCCACACCCGCAACATCCGCCTGGCGGAGGACGTGGATCTCAAGAAAGTGGCTCTGGCCACCGCCGGCTGCGTGGGCGCCGACCTTGCCAACCTGGTGAACGAGGCGGCCCTCCGGGCCGTGCGCAAGGGCCGCAAGCTGGTGACCCAGGAGGATCTGCTCTCTGCCTTCGAGCTGGTCATCGCCGGCACCGAGAAGAAGGGCAGCGTCCTCACGGAGTTTGAGAAGAAACTGGTGGCCTACCACGAGGTGGGACACGCCATGGTGGCCTACAAGCAGAAAAACACCGAGCCGGTGCAGAAAATCACCATCGTCCCCCACACCCAGGGATCTCTTGGCTATACCCTGCTGATGCCTGAGGAGGACAAGACGGAGCTGCGCACCAAGGACGAGCTCATGGCCAAGATCACCGTCTCCATGGGCGGCCGCGCCGCCGAGGAAGTGGTGATGAATACCATGACCAACGGCGCCTCCCAGGATATTCAGGACGCCACCAACGTGGCAAGGAACATGGTGGCCATGTTCGGCATGAGCGATGAGTTCGGCATGATGGCCCTGGCCTCCCGCCGCAACCAGTATCTGGACGGCGGCTACGGTATGGACTGCGCCCAGGACACCGCCGCCCGGATGGATCAGGCGGTCAAGGAGATCCTGGACCAGTGCTACAAGGCCGCTGTGGAAGTCATCCGGGACAACCGGGAAGATATGGACAAGGTGGTGGCCTACCTGATGGAAAAGGAGACCATCACCGGCGCGGAGATGGTGGCCATCATCGAAGGCCGGGATCCGGAGCTGGTGGAGAATCCCTACGCCTCCACCCGCTCTCAGGAGAACAGCTTCCGCCCCTCCACCCCGGACGTCATCGAGCCTGCCGCCAAGAAGGTCCACATGATCTCCCAGAAGATCCAGGCGCCGGAACCCCAGGAGGAGGCGCCCGCCCCGGAGGAGGGCAGCGGCGAAGCCCCCGCCCCGGAGGAAGAATCCAAATCCTCCGGACAGGAGCATCCGGATTCTCCGAACCAGCAGCAGTAAGTTTATCCCAGCAGACGGCGCACCGCTTTCCCGGTGCGCCGTTTTTTGAAAGCATTCACACCGATACGTTTGATCAGGAGGGATCCCACATGATCCGAAAAGCCCAAGAGACCGACCTCCCTGCCGTGGCCGCCATTTACGAGGCCATTCTGGACGGGGAGGAGCGGGGCCCCGTCTACACCAACTGGCAGCGGGGCAAATACCCCACCATCGACACCGCCCGGGACGCCCTGGAGGCCGGAACCTTGTATGTGGGGGAGTCGGACGGCAGGCTCTGGGGCGTGGTGAATCTCAACGGGGAGCAGCTGCCGGAGTATGATGAGATCCCCTGGAGCATCCCGGCGGAGCGGAACCAGGTGGGCGTCATTCACACCCTTTGCATCCACCCGGACTGCGCCGGACACGGCTACGCCCGGCAGATGGTGGACTTCTGCGAAGCAGAGGCCCGCCGCCTGGGCAAGACCGTCATCCGGCTGGACACCTGGGAGGGGAACCGCCCCGCCAACCACCTCTACCCCTCCCACGGCTACCGCTTTGCCGGGGCCACGGAATTCTTTTTCATGGGCTTCATCCATGAGACGCTCAACTGCTACGAAAAGTTGCTGTAAGCGGAACCCATTGCAGCCCAACGGGTTTCAGCCTTTGCTAACCATGGGTTGACAGTGTGAAAGCCGCCAGTTGGTGGCCCGGCAGGGGCTTTTTTTGCTATACTGGCGCCGGAAAGGAGGTCCTGCCTATGACCACAGGCGGGCGCATCGCCCAAAAGAGAAAAGAACAGGGACTCAGCCAGGAGGCCCTGGGAGACCGGCTGGGGGTATCCCGGCAGGCCATCTATAAATGGGAGAGCGACTCCGCCCTGCCGGAGATCGACAAGCTCATTGCCCTCTCCCGCCTCTTCGGCGTCTCTGTAGGGTGGCTGCTGGGAGTGGAGGAGCCGCCGCCGGAGGATGCCGGGGATACGGAAGGCACCGCCCCGGAAACGGCTGACGGAGAGCTGACACCGGCCCAGCTGAAGATGGTGGAGGAGATCGTAAAGCGGTACACCGCCGCCCTGCCCAAGCCTCTCTCCATCCGGCGCCGCAGGCTCTTCAAACTGGGCATCGCCGTTGGTTCGCTGTGTCTTGTGGGAATCCTTTACAGCCTTTTTGGGCGTCTGGACCAGCTGAATCAGCAGTACAACACCTTGCAAAACAACCTCTTCCAGGTGCAGTCCGGTGTGGACAGCCAGATGGGCTCCGTGTCCAACCGGGTGGAGGAGATCCTCAAAGCCCAGAACAGTCTGGTGGCGGATTATGGCGCGGAGATCGCCTCTGCGGATCTGGCCGCCAATCAGGTGACCTTCTCCGTCCGGGCTGTGCCCAAGACGTACACCCAGGGCATGACGGTGGAGTTCATCGCCGACGGCGGTGCCGGAGAGCCGGTACGTGTGGCGGGAGAACCCGGAGCGGACGGCGCTTTTGCCGCCGCCCTCACCTGCCCTTTGTCGGATGATCTCTCCATCTCCGCTATACTGATCCAGCCGGACGGCACCCGCTCCACCCAGCTGCTGGACCAGTTCCAGGGCCTGTACAGCGCCTCTTTGCCCACTGTGGATGTGATGAACTACGGCAGCGGCGATCTTTTGGGACTGCAGGCGGACCAGAGCGGCCTTGTGACGCTGCCGGAGGTCTATGTCACCGTCCGTCCTAGCTCTGACGGCGGAAAAGAGCCCATCGGCCAGGCGGAGATCGCAGCAGTCCAGGTGGGGCTGTTTCTGGATAAGGCCCTTGTCACCTGGCTGGACCCCTGCGAGCAGCCGGAGCACTTTCACGGGGAGTATGGCGGGGAGTCCTTTTATCACCTTCCGGAAGGTGTCCGGGCCACGCTGACAAAGGATACCGACCAGCTTCAATTTGCAGCGGTGGTGACGGATCCCTATGGCCGCCAGGCGGTGTACAGTGATATCCCTTACATCCTCTCCGACGGGGCCCTCACCTGGCCCGACAGTTCCGATATCAGTGACCACAACCCCGCCAACTGGGATTACGGCCAATAACCAGGAAGCGCCCGTGCAGACGCACGGGCGCTTCTTTTTTGTTTGGTTTAATTGTTGGCAGAAAAGACGTCGGCCACCTCGCTGATGGTGATGTAGGCGGTCTCGTCGATCTCGTGGACCAGGTCCTTGAGTTTCGTCACCTGGAAGCGGTTGACGATGAAATAGATCATGGTCTTCTTGGTGTTGGAGTAGCCGCCCCGGGCCTCCAGCCGGGTGACGCCGCACTCGAAGGTCTCCGTCAGAGTCTTGCACACGTCGTCGGGCCGGGTGGTGATGATCACCGCGCACTTGGCCCGGTCCAGGCCGTCCACAATGAAGTCCACCGTTTTCAACGCCGCCCCGTAGGTGACAATGGAGTAGAGGGGCAGGATCCAGTTTTGCAGCACGATGCCGCAGATGACATAGAGCACCACGTTGTAGATCATCACGAAGGTGCCCACCGTCACCCCCAGACGCTTGGCAAAGATCACCGCCATGACCTCGATGCCGTCCATGGCGCCGCCGAAGCGGATGGCCATACCGCTGCCCACGCCGGAGATCAGTCCGCCGAAGAGGGCGCACAGCAGCAGGTCCTGTCCCGCCAGGGGAGAGGCAAAGCTCACATCCACCGGCAGCACATCTGTGATGAGCCACGCCGTCAGGGAGTAGATGCAAACGGTATAGATGGCGTAGAGGGTGAACAGCGGCCCCTGCTTTTTGAGACCATACAGGAACAGCGGAATATTCAGCACCAGCAGGAAGATAGACAGCGTCAGCCACTCCGGCGTCACCTGGGCAAGCAGCATGGAGGTGCCGGAAATGCCGCTGTCGTAGAGCTTCACCGGCGATAGGAAGATGGTCACCCCGATGGCGTTGATGATGCCTGCCGCCGTCAGGGCGATCAGGTTGCGCAGGCGGAATTTTTTCAGCTGTTCCATAGGTCTCCTTTCTGTTCCGGGGATCAGGCCAGTTCCGCCTGACCCGTATAGAGCTGGTAGTAACGGCCGTGCTGGGCGATGAGGTCATCGTGGTCGCCCCGCTCGATGATCTGGCCCTGCTCCAGGACCATGATGGCCTTGGCGTTGCGGACCGTGGAGAGCCGGTGGGCAATGACAAAGACGGTGCGGCCCGCCATGAGGCGGTCCATGCCACGCTCGATGATCTTCTCCGTGTGGGTATCGATGGAGCTGGTGGCCTCATCCAGAATCAGCACCGGAGGATTGGCGCAGGCTGCCCGGGCGATGTTCAGCAGCTGCCGCTCGCCCTGGGAGAGGTTGCCGCCGTCGCCGGAGAGGACGGTGTCGTAGCCGTGGGGTAGGTGGCGGATGAAGGTATCCGCGCCTGCCAGCTGGGCGGCGGCGTGGACCTCCTCGTCGGTGGCATCCAGCCGTCCGTAGCGGATGTTGTCCGCCACGGTGCCGGTGAAGAGGTGGGTATCCTGGAGCACCACACCCAGGGAGCGGCGCAGGGAGTCCTTTTCGATATCCCGGACGTCAATGCCGTCATAGGTGATGGTACCGGACTGGATCTCATAGAAGCGGTTGATGAGGCTGGTGATGGTGGTCTTGCCGGCACCGGTGGAGCCCACAAAGGCGATCTTCTGGCCGGGCTTGGCATAGAGGGAGATATCGTGGAGGACGATCTTGCGGTCATCGTAGCCGAAGACCACATGGTCGAACCGCACGTCGCCCCGAACCGGCACCAGGGTGCCGTCCGGTTTTTTCCAGGCCCAGGCGCCGGTATCGTAGTTGGCTTCCGCCAGGTTGCCGCTGCGGTCTTCCGTGGCCCGCACCAGCGTCACCTTGCCCTCATCCACCTCCGGCTGAGTCTCCATAACTTCAAAGACCCGCTCGGCGCCGGCCACGGCGGAGAGGATGGTGTTCACCTGCTGGGAGATCTGGGTGATGGGCTGGCTAACCTGCCGGGTGTACTGGAGGAAAGCCGCCAGGCCGCCCAGGTCGCCGCTGCGGATGGCCAGGAGACCGCCCACGCAGCAGGTGATGGCGTAGTTGATATAGGAGAGGTTGCCCATGGCAGGCATCATGGCGCCGGCGTAAGCCTGGGCCCGGGTAGCCGCCTGGCGGTAGGCCTCGTTGCGCTCCCGGAAACCCTCCTTGGCGGCAGGCTCATGGTTGAAGACCTTGATGACCTTCTGACCCTCGATCATCTCCTCGATATAGCCGTTCACCGTGCCCAGAGAGGCCTGCTGCTGGGCAAAGTACCGGCGGCTGCGGCCGCCCACCACTTTCACCACCCACAGCATCACCACCAGCATGGCAAAGGTGATGAGGGTCAGCACCGGGCTCAGGACGATCATCATGGCGATGGTGCCCACAAAGTTCAGCGTGCAGGAGATGAGGCTTCCGAAGCTGTTGTTGAGGGCCTCGGAGACGGTGTCGATATCGTTGGTATAGCGGCTCATGAGCTCGCCGTGGGTGTGGGTGTCGAAGTACTTCAGGGGCAGATTCTGCATCCGGTCAAAGAGATCGGAACGGATCTTGGCCACCGTGTTCTGGGACACATGCACCATGATGCGGGCATAGCCGAAGGAGCAGGCCGCGCCGGTGACATACACCGCCCCCATAAAGGCCAGCATTTTGGCAAGGCCGGGGAAATCACCCGGAAGGATATAGTCGTTGATGAGGGGCTTGATGAGATAGGACCCGCCCACAGTGCAGGCGGAGCTGATGACCAGCAGGCCGGCCACCAGAATCAGATGGGCCTTATAGCGCCCCAGATAGCGCATGAGCTTGCCCAAAGTGCCCCGCAGGTTCTTGGGCTTTTGATAGCCGTGACGGCCCGGGCCGCCGCCGGGGCCCCGGGGTGCGGATTGATTTGTACGCTGTTCAGCCACCGATGCTCACTCCTTCCTGCTGGGACTGGTAGACCTCGCGGTAGATCTCGCAGGTCTTCATCAGCTCTTCATGGCTGCCCTGGGCCACCACACGGCCCTGGGCCATCACCAAGATCACATCCGCCTCGCAGATGGAGGTCACCCGCTGGGCGATGATGATCTTGGTGGTATCTTTCAGTTCATTGGCAAAGGCCCTGCGGATCTTGGCGTCCGTGGCGGTGTCCACCGCGCTGGTGGAGTCGTCCAGGATCAGCACCTTGGGCTGTTTCAAAA
Source organism: Dysosmobacter sp. (assembly GCF_052306735.1). Classification (NCBI taxonomy): domain Bacteria; kingdom Bacillati; phylum Bacillota; class Clostridia; order Eubacteriales; family Oscillospiraceae; genus Dysosmobacter; species Dysosmobacter sp. Next base: position 6,783 of record NZ_DAWBAJ010000026.1, read on the forward strand.
TGGCCCGGGCGATGCACAGTCTCTGCTTCTGCCCGCCGGAGACGTTGACGCCGCCCTGGCCCAGATCCGTATCCAGGCCGTCAGGCATCTTCTCCAAAAATTCATCGGCGCAGGCAGCCCGGCAGGCGGCCCAGAGCTGCTCTTCCGTGGCGTTAGGATCGCCCCAGAGGAGGTTTTCCCGGATGGTACCGGAGAAGAGGGTGTTCTTCTGCAGCACCACACTCACCGCATCCCGCAGGTGCTCCATGGTGTAGTCCGACACCGGGCGGCCGCCCACCCTCACAGTACCCTCGGTGGCCTCGTAGAGCCGGGGAATCAGGGACACCAAGGTGGTCTTGGCGGAGCCGGTGCCTCCCAGGATGCCCACCGTCTGGCCAGAGCGGATGTGCAGATCCACATCCTGCAAAATCCACTCCGGGCTGGAGAGATCATACTTGAAGGAGACATGGTCAAAGTCGATGCTGCCGTCCTTTACCTCCGCGGGGGTGCGGGTACCGTCCTCCGCCACGTCGGTCTTGGCCTGGTCGTTGGTGATGGCAGGCTTCTCCTGGAGCACCTCGGTGATCCGGCGGGCGCAGGCGATAGCCCGGGTCATCATCATGAAGATCATGGACACCATCATGAGGGACATCATGATCTGGGTAATGTAAGTGAAGAAGGTGATGAGCTTGCCGGCCTCCAGAGAGCCGGCGTACACCATCTGGCCGCCGAACCACATGACGGCGATAATGGTGCCGTAAATAATGAGCATCATGATGGGCATGTTGATGACCACCATGCCGAAAGCCTTTTCGGCGTTGGACTTGAGATCCAGGTTGCGCTTTGCGAACTTCTCCCGCTCGTGATCCTCCTTCACGAAGGACTTCACCACCCGGATGCCGGTGAGGTTCTCCTGAACCACCAGGTTCAGCGCGTCGGTCTTCTCCTGCATGGCCCGGAACCGGGGGCTGGCCTTGGTGAGGATCAGCGCCACCGACACGATCAAAAGGGGCAGCGCCACCAGGAAGACATTGCTCAGCTGATAGCTGATGCGGATGGACAAAAACAGCGCCGCCACCAGCATCACCGGGGCCCGGACCAGCAGCCGCATGGCGAACATCAAAATCATCTGCAGGTTGTTGACGTCGTTGGTAAGCCGGGTCACCAGGGACGCCGTGGAAAACTTTTCGATATTGGAAAACGCGTAGTCCTGGATGTGGTCGTACTCTGCCGTCCGTAGATTGGCACCGAAGCCCATGCCTGCAATGGAGGAACAGGCGGCGGCTCCCAGGCCGAAGCACAGCGACACCATGGCCATGACCACCATCTGGAGGCCCTTACTCAAAATAAAGTTCTGGTCGCCGTTGGCGATGCCGATATCCACGATATCGCTCATCACCAGCGGGATCAGCAGCTCAAAGACCGCCTCCGCCGCGCTGCACAGCACACCCAGGCAGATCCACTTGGAATACGGCCGTGCGTGCGGCCAAAGTGCTTTTAACATTGTGCCCGATCCTCCTCGAGATTTTGAATGATACGTCCCAGAAGGCCCCGGAGCGTCTGCTCCTCCTGGGGTGTAAAGCCCCGGAGCATCAGCTCCTCCGTCTCCAGAAACCGCTTGCGGAACAGCGACTGCTGCTCCCGCCCCTTCTCCGACAGCGTGATAAGCCGCCGCCGGGCATCCGTACCGCTGACAGAGCGCTCTACCAGTCCCCGCTCCTCCAACCGGTCCACGATCCCGTTGGTGGTGGAGGGACGCACCTTCAAAAAGTCCGTCAGCATGCACTGAGGCGCCTGTCCCCCATTGTGCATCAGATACATCAGAACATGGGTCTGCGCGGGAGTCACGTCACAGCCCGTCAGCCGGGCATCCATCCGCTCCCGGGCAAGATGCGCACACCGGCCCAGCAAGGGGCCCAAGGGCACGGCAGGTTCCATAACCTCGCCTCCTTCGTTAGCCTGCTAAAAATTAGCATGCTAAATGTTAGCATGGAACCTCTGTCTTGTCAATGTGCACTTTGATGATATTTTTTGAACGAATTATGAACGAAAAATGGCTAAAATCCGCCCGCTTGTAAACAAATTGTGAAGCTTGGTTCTGCCCCGTTGACTTTCTCTCCGCCGCCCTGTATCATGAAATCACCAAGCAGGAAGCTTGATACACACACTACCATTTTCCCTCTCCTTTCTCTATATCATACAGGAAAGCGGAAGGCGCAAGCCGTCCGTTTTCCTGTATTTTTGCGTCTGCGGCCGATTCCCTCTGTCAGCCCCTTTCCCATCCCGCTTTTGATTTATTGAAAAACGATAAATTATCATTGACTTTCGATAACTTATCGTGCTATGATGCAGGAAAAGGAGGGAGCATCATGCCGCTATTCATGCACACCCCGCGCATCCGTTTTCCGGTGCGGGCTGCCCTCCGGGCCATGGTGGCCGCACTGGTGTTTTTGATACCCGGACTGGTGCTGATGGGCGGACCCGCAGCACTGACGGATCTGACCCTGTACGAGCGCTTCTGGGAGCTGCCGCTGCGGATTCTGGTGGTATTCGCTCTGAGCTGGAAGTGGATCTGGACATACGGATCCTCAATTCAGATTCTGCTGACACTGCTGCTGCTCTTTTGCGGTATCTGGGCATGGCGCCTGCTGGGTGCCAGCCGGTATGCCGCCCGCTCCCAGTCATAAGGAGGATGGATCATGCTGACTTCCCATGTACAAAAAATCGCCCAGGTGCTGAACATTCTGGTGCTGATCACATTCATCTGCAACCTTACGGCGCTGCCGCTGGTACCGGGACTGGTGCTGTTCCGCTTTAACCTGGAAAAAATCCAGTCGCTGTGGACATATGACTGGGATGACTGTCTGGGGAATTTTTCCCACGCCCTGGTCACATGGTGGACCCGCGGAGAACCCTACACCATTGTGCTGACGCTGTTTTTGCTGTTTGCGGGCATCTGCACCGCTGTGATCCTCTGGCAGGGACACCGGGTGCTGGGCACGATCCTGGAGGGGGCTCCCTTCTCTTTGGAAAATGCCGTCTTCCTCCGGCGCTCTGCCGTCAGTGCCTTTGTAATTTCCGCCGCAGCCCTGGTGCGGCTGGTATTCAGCATCTGCTACTACCGCTCCCCCGCCCCCCTGCTGACCTATAACGCCCTCTTTGTTCCCATCTTTGCCATGGCAGGTCTACTCTGTCTGGTGATGTCCGCCCTGTTCCGCCAGGCGGCGGAGATGAAGGCGGAAAACGATCTCACGATCTAAGGAGGCGCGTCATGGCAATCGTCGTGAATCTGGATGTGATGATGGCCAAGCGAAAGATGACCCTTTCCCAGCTTTCGGAGAAGGTGGACATCACTCTGGCCAATCTCTCCATTCTGAAAAACAACAAGGCCAAGGCGGTGCGCTTTTCCACCCTGGAGGCCATCTGCGCCGCTCTGGACTGTCAGCCGGGGGATATTCTGGAGTATGTACCGGATCAGGGAAGCTAAATCCCGCTCCGTCTTGCAACCGAAATTTTGTCCGTAAAGCGCGGACACCATCATAAGGAGAATTTCATATGTCTGATTCTGAAAACGCCCTGCCCACGGGAGGGCCGGCGAAGCCTGCCCAAAATCCTGCAACTGACCCCAAATTCACCTATGAGATTACCTCCCGGGAACGGCTGTTCCTGCCGATAACGGCGTGTTTTTGTGTGCTTCTGGCGGACACCTTCCTCTGGTACGGCCCCACGGCAGGGCTGACCGCCGCGGTATTTGCCTGGTACCTTCTTTTACTGGGGTATCTGGGCCCTGCCGCCTTCTCCCGGCCGGAGAGCCGGTGGGTAGCCGCGGAAAACCTGCTGCTCTCCGTCACCCTGGCCCTGAGCTCCAACTGGGCCTTCCGGATCTGGAACATGCTGGCGCTGCTGGTACTGCTGCCGGTACAGGCCATTTCCCTCTCCGGCGCCGGTCGGCTCCCCTGGCACCGTCCCGCCATGCTGTGGGAGCGGCTGGGGCTGCTGCTCTGGGGGCTTTTCGGCCGTCTGGGAGCAGCGTTTGCCGCTCTCTCCCGCCCCCGGCAGGGTAAGCGCGCAGCGGGCGTGATCCTGGGCATCGCCGGGTCGGCGGTGCTGCTGATGATCCTGGTACCGGTACTCTCTTCCGCCGATGCGCTCTTTGCCTCCGCCACCGTGGAATTGCGCCGGTTCGTGGCAGAGCACCTGACGGAGGGTCTCTGGAAACTGGTACTGGGTATGATCCTGACCCCGTTTTTCTTCGGCTTTCTCTACTCTCTCCGCCACCCCATCCCCCTGACCACTGCACCGGAAAAGGCCTCCAAACACGCCGACGCCCTGGCGTTTGTCATCATATTGGCGGCACTTGCCCTTTTATACCTGGCTTTTCTGTCTATCCAGATCTCCGGTGTCCTGGGCGGGGCAGCGTATCTTGCCCAGCGGGGCATCTCCTACGCCGACTGGGCCCGCAGCGGCTTTTTCCAGATGGTGGCCGTCACAGCGGTCAATCTTCTGGTGCTGCTCTCCGCCGTGACCATCTCGAATCCTGCGGGCAGAAGCTGGATGGCGGTGCGGCTGCTGGCCACTCTGGTGACCGTCCAGAGCCTGGCGCTGCTATGCTCCGCTGCCTGGCGTATGACGCTGTATGTAGGGGCCTACGGCCTCTCCTTCAAGCGCTGCATGACCTACTGGGGCATGGCGATGATGGCGGTGTTCCTGGTGATGGCCCTCATCAAGTGCTGGCGTCCGGCCTTCTCCTTCTTTCGCGCCGCCTTTCCGGCGGCGCTGGCGGGATGGCTGGTCATCAACTGCATCCCCATTGACTACCTGGTGGCCCGGGATCAGGTGGACCGGTACCTGGGCGGGGAGAGCCCCTCGGTCAGCATCTACTACCTGGCCTACGATCTCTCCTATGACACCCTCTCCCAGCTGGAGCGGCTGGATCCTCGACGGGATCTGGCGGACTATGAGCCGGGAGCCTGGGCGCCGGGGGATACCCTGGGAGATCTGCTGGAGCGCCGCCGGGACGATGCCCGGGGAGAATGTGATTGCTGGCAGACCTGGTCGCTGTCTGCCTGTCTGGCTGCAGGAGGTGAAGCGTGATGGTCTCTCGGACCGGCCGGGCGGAAAAATGCTCCCGCTCTCCATTGCGCCGGACACTGCCGGGGCTGATCGCCGTGCTTGCAGCGGTGGTAGCCCTGCTTGTGATAACAGCGTGGCCCGTGCTTTCGTCGCTGCTGCATCCGGGGGACTATACCGCCACGGTAGCTCTCAACTGGGGGCTGTCCCTCCCCAGCGGCAGCCAATGCGTCTATGGAGCGGATTCCGGCTCCAGCTTTCACGGGGACGGGACACGCTATCACGTTCTGGACTATCCGGAAAACAGCACCGTGAATACGGCCCTTTCCTGGCAGGGTGCTCCATCGGAGGCTCACGCAGAAGCCATGACGCAGCTGCTGGACGGCCTGTCCGTACCGGAGGAGGAGCGCCCGGACATAGCCCGCTGCCGCTGGTATTCCGCCACTGACCCAGACGATCCCAGAAACCGGCTTGATCTGCTGCTCTCCCCCTCCGGCACCCGGCTCTATATCCTGGAATCCTTTTTCTAAAAAACAACGGCGTCCTGCCAAAGCAGGACGCCGTTTCCGTTCTTCCACGAGGGACTCTCTTACCGATGGCCCAGCAGCCGGGAGATATTGGCCGCAGTCTGGCACACCTCCCGAATCATCATCTCCCAGTCCTCCTCCATCCGGTAGGTGGGTCCGGAGATACTCACGGCCGCCGCCACCCGCTGGTTCATATCGTAAATGGGAGCAGCTACGCAGGAAAGTCCCTCCTCGATTTCTCCGTCATCCACGGCAAAGCCACGCTGCCGGGCCAGAGCCAGAGCCTGGCACAGCTGATCCGGGTCTGTGATGGTATGGGCGGTCAGGGGCCGGGCGGCCTCCGCCATCCACTGGCAATACTGGTCGATGTACGCCGGGCTCTGTCCTGCCAGCAGGATCTTGCCGCAGCCGGTGGCATAGGCGGGGACCCGGCTGCCCACCCGGGTGTTGCACACGATGGAGCGGTGGGTTTCCACCTTGTCCAGGTAAAAAATCTCATGATCCAGCAGCACACTGAGGTGGATGGTCTCCTGAGCCGCCTCACTCAGCCGCTCCAGCTCCGGCCGGGCAGTACGCCGCAGGTCCGACTGCCCCATAATGGCGCTGGCAAGCTGCAGCAGCCGCGGGCCCACCCGGTAGCTTTTGCGAATGGGATCCTGCTCCAGATATTGGCGCTCCGTCAGGGTAGAGAGCTGCCGGAACACCGTGGTGGTGGGCAAGTCCAGATGCTCCACCAGAGCCTTGAGCGTCCACTCTGTATCCGTATCCGTAAAGCACTCCAGAATATTGAGGGCCCGCAGGATACTGGACACCTGCTCTTTCGCCATGGTATGTTCCTCCTGTTTTGTCATTCCGCTTTGCGGAATCATTTTCTTTTGGAGAGAGTATATCACATTCCGGCAAAAAGGGAAATCCCGCCGGGTATATTTTCAAAGCAAATCCTCCCCGGCCGGAACGCTCCCCTGTATACGGTCTCACGGGCAGCAAAAAGCCGCTGCTTTGGGCAGCAAAAAGCCGCTGCTTTGGGCAGCGGCTCTTTGCCGGGAAACGGAGAAAAAAGAAAGGTATCAAAGGAAAATCAAATGCCCTCCCGGTGCAGGAGTTCCAGGATTCTGGCGTCGTCCTCCACCGTGGCATTGGGCATAGGGAAGGTACCGGTGCTGGTGGCGGCAATGCCCCGCAGCTTGCAGGCCTCCTTGATGACCGGCAGGAAGGGGCTGCGCACAGCGTAGAGATCCATGAGCCGGTCGATGCTCTGCTGACCCCGGGCGATGCCCGCCAGGTCGTTGTCCCGGAAGGCACGAACCCAGGCGGTGCAGATCTCGGGCACCACATTGGAAAGAGCGCCGATGCAGCCGTCGCCGCCTGCCAGGACATTGTGGGCAAAGTTGTCGTCGAAGCCGGAGTAGATCTCAAAGTCCGGCACCTGGGACTTCACCTGCTTGATGAGCTCCCGGGTGTGATCCATACCGGAGACGGTATCCTTCATGCCTACAATATTGGGATGCATCCGGGCCAGCTGAACCACCGTTGCCGGAGGGATGGTGTAGCCGGTGTTGTCGGGGAAGTTGTAGATGTAAATGGAGCCGTGGATCTGCTTGGCCAGCCGGTCATAATACTGCAGCAGGGCCTCGGCGCCGAAGTGGAAGTAATAGGGCGGCAGGATCATCACGGCGTCGGCCCCGGCATCCAGGCAGTAGTTGGAAAAATTCACGATCTCGTCGGCCACCATGTGGGAGGTGCCCATAATAAGCTTCACCCGGTGATCCACTGCCTCAATGGCGAACTTGGCCATCTGGCGGCGCTGATCCATGGGCATGGCGAAAAACTCGCTGGAGCTGCCCTCCACCAGGATGCCGTCAATCCCCTGCTGGATCAGATTTTCAAACAGTTTGCGCTGGCTCTCCAGATCCAGGCTTCCATCCTCGTGGAACAGGGTGATGGCGGGAGTCAAATAGGCTGCTTTCATATCCGGTTCTCCTTTCGCCGCAGCGAGCAATTCCGTTATACGGAATCGTTTTCCAAATTTAGCTGATAGAAAAATCACCCGGAAGTGATGGCGCCAGTGTATCCCTATTTCCAGAGATTGTCAAGACTTTCCCAGGCAAAAAAGCCTCCAAATTTTCATTTTTGTGTAATAGCTACAACTTTTTTTAAAAAAACATGCACCATACAGGAATAGCTACCAGAGAAAATACCGTGGACACCGTGACGCAGCTGGCGGCAAAGGCGCTGTCGCACTCATACCGGGAGGCGAGAATAGCCGTGGTAGCCCCGGCAGGCATGGCAGCCAGCACCACAGAGACCGCTGCCGGTAATCCGTCAAGTCCTGCCAGGCGGCAGCCGGCAAACACCGCCAGGGGGATCACCACCAGGCGGATCAGGGAATAGTACAACACCGTGGGATCCAGGAAATCCCGCCAGTGGAGCCGGGACATCAGCATGCCCACCAGGAACATGGAAAGGCCCGTATTGCAGTCTCCCACCGCCCGGATGGTATTGTCCACCACACCCGGCAGCCGCAGCCCCGTGAACATCAGCACGGCGCCCAAAAACACCGTCACGATGCACGGATGGGTGAAAACCCGCTTCCACACATCCCGGCCGCTGCTCTTTTCGAAAAACGCCACTCCCAATGTCCACATGGCCACCCGCTGGGGGATCAGGTAGATGGAGGCCAGCACCACGCCGGGCGCCCCGAAGAGGCCCTGGGCCACCGGGGTACCCAAAAAGCCCGCGTTGGAACAGATGACGGCATACTGCAGCACCGGCTGCCGACCGGCGGCGCAGCGGCGGAAGGCAGCATGGGCCAGCAGCCAGCACCCCACCTGGATCACCAGGGACGATACCGCCACCTGGATGCTCTGGTGCAGCAGTTCCGATGTAAGCTCCACTTCAAAAGAGGTGATGATGCTGCAGGGCAGCACCAGGTCGATGACTAGATCCGTCAGTCCCTTTTGGAAGCCGCCGTCCAGAATCCCCCGGCGGCTGAAAAAAGCTCCCAGGGCCATCAAAAGGAACAGCTGGCCCTGGAGGGCCAGCAGCGCGTTCATATCTACCATGGGTATGCTCCTCGCCTTTAATCTTCTTTTGCCAGTTCTTCCTCCAAAAGACGCAGGGCCTCCTGCAGGTAAACCTGCATAGGCTGGGACGGCCCCACCGCCAGACGGATGCTGCACCGCTGGGAGGGCAGTAGGATCTTGACGGCTCTGCTGCCGCCCACCGCCTCCGCCATTCTGGGTGTCACCTCACCCAGCAATCCGTTGGGGGTCAGGATCCCCACGGGGCCCAGGATCATAGCCGCCTGGGCGGCATTGAACACCACCGCGTTCTCCCCGGTGGCGCCGTCGCTGGCGCCGCCTTTGAGCATGGCGGCGGTGGCCAGGGCATTGGTGCCCAGGGCCCGCAGCCGCAGCTCCGGGTGGGCCGCCCGGATGGTCTCTGCCAGGGCCCGGCCGATGCCGCCTCCCTGGCCGTCCATAATGACGATCAACGGTTCTCTCACGCCTTCATCTCCTCGTTCTCTCTGTTCTTTTCAGGATAGCGTCCCTGCCGCCGGATGTCAATCATTTCCGGCAGCCCGGCAGGGACCCTCCAGCGCCGCCCACAGGCGGAACAGGTCTCCCGCTGCCGCCCGCAGATCTTCTTTGGCCGTCAGGCGGGCCTGCTCCCAGGGGATCGCCCGGCGGTTGGTGGAAAACATGGCGGTGACGCCCTCCTCATAGGCCGCAGCGGCACCGGGGGCAATGTCTCCCACCACAGCCACCACCGGAACGCCCGCCTTTTTGGCCCGGCGGGCCACGCCCACTACCACCTTGCCCCGGAGGCTCTGGCCGTCAATGCGGCCCTCTCCGGTAATCACCGCCCGGGTTCCGGGCAGCAGGGCGTCAAAGCCCGCCGTATCCAGCACCGCGTCGATACCCATTTGCAGGCGGCTGCCCAAAAAGGCCGCCATGCCGCCGCCCATTCCTCCGGCGGCACCGGCGCCGGGCAGATCCAGGATCTCTACGTCCAGATCGGCCCGCACCACCTCCGCCAGATGATGCAGTCCCCGGTCCAGCCGCTCCACCGCCGGGCCGTCCGCCCCTTTCTGGGGGCCAAACACCGCCGCGGCACCGTTGGGGCCGCACAGGGGATTGTCGATATCACACATGGTGACGATCTCCACGCCTGCCAGAGCCGGGGCAAGGCCGGTTTTGTCGATGTGGGCGATGCGCTCCAGGGTGCAGCCCACCGGGATGAAGGCCTTCCCCGCTTCGTCTAGGAACCGCACTCCCAGCGCCGCAGCGCAGCCGCAGCCGCCATCGTTGGTGGCGCTGCCTCCCAGGCCCAGGATGATCTTCCTGGCCCCCGCCTCCGCAGCGGCCAGGAGCAGCTCGCCCACCCCGTAAGTGGTGGCACCCTCCACATCCAGGCGGCCCTCCAGCAGGGGGAGGCCCGCGGCCGCCGCCATCTCCACCACGGCGGTGGTGCCGTCGCTCAGGAGGCCGAAAAAGCCCTCCATAGGCGCCCCGTCGGGCCCCGTGCAGGACACCCGCACACGGCGGCCCCCCATGGCCTCCAGGAAGGCGTCCACGCTGCCCTCACCGCCGTCCGCCACCGGCAGGGAGATCACTTCCGCCTCCGGCATCCGCTCCAGCAGCTCCGTCCGCAAAATCCCGCAGACCTCCCGGGAGGACATGGTTCCCTTGAAGGAATCCGGCACCAGAATCCACTTTGACATCTCCCTCACCCTTTCCCCTGGTTTTTTAAGAGAATTTTCCCATATTCCCCCGGCTGTGTCAACCGGCAGCTCCCCCGGGACATTTTCCTTGACGGCAGCCGCCGGAACTGCTATAATTTTTTCATAATTGCGGATCAGAAGACCCGCCCGGCTGCGGCACGCAGCCTTTTTCCCTGCGCAACCGGAATCAAGGCGGCCAGAGCCGCTTTCATGTCTGAAGACATACCCATAAGGGGTGTGTCTTTCTTTTTTTCACTTGCTACTGCGAGGTGTTGATTTGGAACTCAAAGACTTTTTTACAGAGCATCCCCGGGGGGCCCTGGCCCTCTCCGGCGGGGCGGACTCCGCCCTGCTGTGCTGGGCGGCGGGCCGCTGGGGCAGCGGCTGGCAGGCGTTCTTTGTGCACAGCGTCTTTCAGCCCGCCTTTGAACGCTCGGACGCCCGGGCCCTGGCCCAGCAGTGCGGTGTGCCCCTGACGGTGCTGGAGGCGGACGTACTGTCCCTGCCGGCGGTGGCGGCAAACCCCCCGGACCGGTGCTACCACTGCAAACAGGCCATCTTCTCCGCCATTTTGGAGGCGGCGAAGGCAGCGGGGCTCCCCCTGGTGATCGACGGCACCAACGCCTCCGACGATGCCTCCGACCGCCCCGGCATGCGGGCCCTGCGGGAGCTGGAGGTGCGCTCACCCCTGCGGGAGTGCGGCCTTACCAAGGCGGACGTCCGGCGCCTGAGCCGGGAAGCAGGGCTCCCCACCTGGGACAAACCCGCCTATGCCTGTCTTGCCACCCGCATCCCCACAGGGACACCCTTGCGGCAGGATGATCTTGCCCGGGTGGAGCAGGCAGAGGCCGCCCTGGCCGCCCTGGGTCTGCGGGACTTTCGGGTGCGGCTGCGTAACGGCGGCGCCTTGGTGCAGGTGACGGCTGCTCAACAGCCCTTTGCCCAATCTTCCTGGCAGCAAATTGCGGCGGCGCTGGAGCCGCTGACCGGCAAAGCGGAACTGGATCCCCAGCCCCGCACACCCTCGGATTAACAGGAGGCAACACATATGAGCGACAACAAGCACGATATTTTAACGGTCCTGCAGGACGTCCGGGACGGAAACCTGACTCCCGAGGGGGCGCTGCTGCGGCTGAAACTCTCCCCCTTTGAGGATCTGGGCTATGCCAAGGTTGATTATCACCGGGCGGTGCGCCAGGGGGCGGCAGAGGTGATCTTCGGCCAGTCCAAGACCACGGAGCAGATCCTGGGGATCCTGGGATCCATGGAGCGGCGCGAGTGCACCAACGTCCTGGTGACCCGGATCAATCAAGAGACCGCCGACGCCCTGTCCGAGCGCTTCCCGGTGCGCTACAACGCCCTGGCCCGGCTGGCGGTGGTCTTCCCCAAGGCATTGGAGGGCCGGGGCAGCATCGTGGTGGCCACCGGCGGTACCAGCGACATGGGGGTGGCCGAGGAGGCCGCCATCACCGCCGAGGCCCTGGGCAACGCCGTCACCCGGCTCTATGACGTGGGTGTGGCGGGGCTGCACCGGCTGCTGGCCAATCTGGAGCCTCTCATGAGCGCCCGGGTGGTCATTGCCGTGGCAGGCATGGAGGGAGCGCTTGCCAGCGTGGTGGGCGGCCTTGTGGACTGCCCCGTCATCGCGGTGCCCACCAGCGTGGGCTATGGCGCCTCCTTCGGCGGCGTCAGTGCCCTGCTGTCCATGCTCAACTCCTGCGCCAGCGGCGTGAGCGTGGTGAACATCGACAACGGCTTTGGCGCCGGATACCTGGCCAGCCGTATCAATCAAATGGAGGGAATCCAATGAAAACGCTGTATCTGGAATGCAATATGGGCGCAGCAGGCGATATGCTGACCGCCGCCCTCTATGAGCTGCTGGATGAGCAACAAAAAGCAGACTTTCTCAAGACCATGAACGGCCTCCTGCCCGGCGTCACGGTGGAGGCGGTGCCGGCGGTAAGCTGCGGGATCGCGGGCACCCGCATGGAGGTGCGGGTCCACGGAGAGGAGGAGGAGAGCCATGACCTCCCCATGGGCGCTCCCATCCCCAGTGTCCACGAGCATCCTCATGACCACGAGCATCCCCATGACCATGAGCATCCCCATGACCATGAGCATCCCCATGACCATGAGCATCCCCATG